>NZ_JBNRJY010000813.1:0-357 GCF_059414725.1 Wolbachia endosymbiont of Tuta absoluta | reverse complement strand
TTGTTAATGTTTCTTTTTTTAATTAAATTATACCTGGATTTGTATCGGATTAATGTCAGTCTCAGGCAGTTGAGAAAGATTCCAATTTACACTAATTACAAATCTGGTAAACTCATCAATACGTGTATTGACTGGACTCTCAGATTTTAGCCCCGGGTCTTTGAAAACTACAATTGACTGGTAGGTGGGGGAGCAAGGGCTTATCCAGAGAAGTTTGTGTGGTTGTTCAAACAACCAGCCCAATCACGCCCTAAGGTCTCGATTTGGTTGTCAATGGCGAGAATGCTTACAAAAGAGTTTCCAAGATGGCGAAATTGTTACAATTACGTAGCAGTTGTTCTGGGAAGAACGGATCGA
>NZ_JBNRJY010000812.1:0-901 GCF_059414725.1 Wolbachia endosymbiont of Tuta absoluta | reverse complement strand
GATCCTCAAACATTTGTCAGACGTGGTGTAAATAGCCGTTTTTACGGCTGTTTACGCTTTGCCTACCCCGCAAGGGATTATACGCGTGATATGTGTATGTGTGTATGTAGTTTTTAGTATTATCAAAGACCCGCAAACTTGACATATAAGATAAATGATGTAGTACTTAAGTGACTTTTTTGACATTTTCAGCCATGACCTTGATTACAGCAAAATTTTTATTGTGTTCGCAGATTTTAATTTAACTTAATGCTGTCACTTTACTATTTGTGTTTATCTATCTCTTTTGTCTAACGTAACCACGGTTTTGAACAAGGGGTGTGCCCTAACATGCTGTCATTAAACGAGACGGCCGATGTGTCGCAGTGGTATTGCGACTGCCTTCGACGCAAAGGTTCCGGGTTCAATTTTTGGTGGGGCACTTACAAAATTGATTTTTATCACTTTGTGAATTTGTTTCCAGTCTGGTAAGAAGGACATTGCAGGCTGAACCACCTGATTGTCCGAAATGAAAGCACGTCAAGGCGTTGATCGATCATGTATGTACAGTCAAGCTCAGGCCGGGTTATACAGTCAGGACTTTAGATCGCTCATACGCCGAGCGCTTATGGAAGTTTACATTAACTGTGTCTAACACCCGCACCGCCAACGCCGGACGTGTGCTTGACAGTACACGTGTGCTTCGGAATTTTCAATCTACTGTATAAGAATTGTAGAACATAAATTACGAGAATAACATGGTCTACCAAATTCTGATCGATCATCCCTCAAGTTGGAAAACCATTCCTGCTGGTTTTGTTCGGACTGGTTGTCTTTAGATGTAATAAGCTCTACATATTTGATGTTCTCACAGGATCGATCATATTAAAGAAGATATTAGTTTTTGAAGTGAGGGATGATC
>NZ_JBNRJY010000811.1:0-6848 GCF_059414725.1 Wolbachia endosymbiont of Tuta absoluta | reverse complement strand
AACAAGCTAAGATTTTTCAATCCCAAGGTTTTGTGCATCAATTATTAGAAGGTGCTAAAGATTTTGATGGCAATGAAGCAAAGGAAAATTTAAAGGCAGAACTAAAGAACTTATATCACTTGATACCAAGTAAGGATAAAAACTATTTAAGCAAACTAGTGTTCGGACAGATTTTAGCTATGGATAGTATAGATAAAAATATTTTCACTTATCAGAATGAAGATAGAAGTATAGGAAGAGAGGCTACTACATTTCTACTATTCAATCAAGGGGAAGATAGAGCAGTAATATTAAATATTATAGAACGTAGTGGTGAATTAAGAGAACTTAGAAGGCAAAAGAGATTTGACAGTAATAAAATTCCTCCAATTGATGAACTGGATATTGATTCTGCAGTTAAAATCGACCTGATAATAAACACAGGAGTAAAGAATAACCTAGGTGGGTTTGAAGTAGGAGAAAGAAAAGATAAGTCTTATTTTCAGGATATAAATATAAAAGAAGTCTCTCATAACTCTAAAAATAGATACAAGGGTAAATTTGAAAGAATAGGGAATGTTGACGTAAATAGCTTAATTGAACAATTACGTGGAATTGATGTTGTAGACTTGCTTAAGGAAAGTAAAGATGAAGAGATGATGGGAAATAAGTTAAAAGAGTCACTATCTCCTTTAGTAGAAGCTTTATTGCCTTTTAAGGAATTAATAAAAAGAGAAGTGGACTTTCAAGCAATAATGCAAGGGTTATTGATAAATGGAAAAACGCAAGATGGTAAAGAGATTAAAGTGTATGTGGAATCTAATATATCTTCATTAGGGAAAATGGACCTGGCGCTATCTTTTACATATTTGCAAGGAGATGAATCTACTATTGAGGAAGATGAACCAATTATCATAGAATTAAAATGTGCTAATAGTAGTGTAAAGAAAAAATTAGGACATGCAGAAAAACAGATGAGTGACAAATATAAAATTCTTAGATCTTTTACTGATAAGAGAACAGCCAAGTTTTTAGCCATGGTTTTTAATCAATCTAGTAGGTCCGATAAAGATTTAATTACAGCAAGCATAAAAAGTATTGAAGTCTATCATACCACATCTCAAGGTGAGATTAGCTCTCCCGAAAGAGGTGGTGCAAGAAAAAGGCTAAGGCTTGAAACTGGGCCTCAAATGGAATGTTTAGAAGCTAAAAGAAGAAAAATAAGAAATATAGGCATGTACTGCATAGACTCACGTGATGAAGAAAATATTACAGAGGAAGAAAAAGAGCAACGTATTAAAGAGTTGTTTAATGCTAACAAGGTAGCGGAAAGAGTAAAGAATATTGAGTTTTATGATCAGCTTTTCAAAGTTTCTGAACGAATCTCTAGAGGTGAAGCTACAGACCAAAATGTTGAAGAAGCATTTATTGCAAAGGTTAAAAATGTAGATCTAAATTCAATAGACCCAGAGATCAAGGATATTGTAAAGGAGATGAAAGAAAATAAAGAAGAAATCAAAAATATTCTCAGAGGATATGGGGTAGCAGAAAAAATAGGGAAAGTAGCAGAAAGTGCAGGTTTTGCCTTTACAGTATTTTTAGTTGGTAAACATATAGCAAATGGAGATGTAGAAGGCCTAGGTTATGATGCATTAAATCTCTGGGTAATGCCAAAGATTGGTGAGAAAATCTCTGGAAAAATATTAGGATTAGGAGAAAAACTTGATTCTCAAATGCTAAAGGGGTTTGCCCCAGTTATGGGACCTGCTATAGGTAACTTTGCAGCATTTTTAGGGTTAGCAGAGTCGATAAAAGCTCGGGAAAGTGCAACGAATCCTGTAGATATAAAGATTGCTGACCTAAACATCGCAACTAACTCCATTTTTATAGCTGCAGATGTACCTGCGATTGTTACTGAGACAATGTCAGCCGTAGGAATAGAAGCTGGAGTAATGGGAGAATTTGCTGGTCCAGTTGGTACTGCTATTTCAGTTGCTGTTATTATTATATCGCAATTTGTAGAAGCAGAGCTTGAGGTAGAGAAATTGGAAGAGCACATAAATCTTACAGATCAGGAGAAGCATGATTTGTATTGGGATTTCTTTCTTGGTAAAAAAGTACCAGATTATATAGAAAATGATATAGAGGCAGAAAGTATATATAAACAATATGTATTAAAGCTTATAAGCCAATATAAAGGTAATTATGATAAAATAGTTATGTCGCTGCCTTATATATTGGTTACAAAGGAAAAGCGTGTTTATGGGGAAATACAACTCCTCAGAGTTTATTGTCGTACTAACACAAAAATAGTTGATACTAAGTTTGATTTTGGATTCAATACGAATGTTACATATCCATTTCATATCAGTGATATTAATTCTAGAGTGATTCCTACGAACATTGAAAGTTATAGTGTCGTTTGCGGACCACACGATAGCGATATTAAAGTACAAATTGATAATCCTCCCTGTACTGACTGTGTTGTAAATGGAATTGGCTCAGGATGTGATAACTTATATGATCATAGTAATGTATTACTAAATAGAACATTTGAAAAGTGGTTTTTACAAGAATACCCTAGCGACTGTTATAATGCGGTTATATACAGAAATAAGAATTTCCGTGGGTATGGAAGCGTATACTATATAACAGCTCAAAATGCTAATATTAATGTTGTTTTTCAAGAAAAGGATATTTTAAATGGTGATCGAGGTAGAAGAGGTAAGGTAGAAAATAGGTACTATTTTGAAAAGTCATTAGATAGTTGCAAGGTGTATAACTCAGGTAGAAATTTCTTTTACATAGCAGGGAAGTTCTCTTGTGATTTAGGAGCAGATAGACAAAAGAATATAGTTATAACACAAGGTAATCTTACTACAGATTCAATAAACATACATTCTATTATCGGCAGTAATAGAACTAATTATATAAAGTTCTCTAATGCAGATTATGTAGATGGTAAGGGTGGAAATGATATAATAACAGCAAAAAACTTTGCTACAATAAAAGGTTATTTTGGTGATTCTATTCACGGAAGTGGCTTAGTATTATTGCCGATAAATTTTAGTGATATAGATAAAATAACTCATGTTAACGACAGAACAAATATTTATAATAAAAGTGGAGATTCTATAAGTGTAGATAAACAGACATTAATAAAAACAGCAGATGGTTTGTTTGTAACTCCAACGAAAGTAGAGAGTAATACTGGAACAGTAGCAAGTCTACAAATAACAAAAAGCGTTGGTAGTGATGTTATATTAGATGATGAGTTAGATAAGTTGCAAACAATAGATAATCGGAACTTTAATATTACAAAGCAATTATCAAGTACTAATTATCGTAGTACTATAGGTAGTTTTAGTAATCATATTTTTTATCCTGATAAAGAGCACCATAATTTTTACTGGGAAGCTCCAAGTAATATAAACCATCTTTATCTTTTCGATGAAAAAAGTGCTAATATTACGATTGCTCAAGCAAATGGTATATTAGACTTTAGTCAATTAAATAGCACATTAAATGATATACAATTTGCAGAGAATAATGAAGGAGAAATAAAGATTAACAAAAGTAGACTAAATGTAACCCTGCTACCAGATTATAAAGATGTTACGGTAACATTTGATAGGGAAAAATATTATAAACTTCAGAATGGTGAACTAGAGCGTGATTATTGTTCTCATAGCTTAAAAATAGATGGAAGATTTAGCGTTAATGGTACTGATCTGTTAAATCATTATAATTGTTTCACATTTGATTCAGATAAGGTGCTTTTTTTAAAACTCAATAATGATTTGCTATTGTTATCAGATAAAGGAGCATATATCACAGATTACTATTCTTTTGTTCATAGAAACTGGGATTTATCTATAGAACTAAACAATAGAATTATAGAACCAGAAGAATTTGGAGAAAGAGCTGATGATTTTAGTTCTTTCAGGTATTATAAACCAGATGAACAAGGGTTACAGATTTATCATAATCAGCCTATTAATAAGAATGATATTGGTTTAGTTGATTTGAAAGGTAAGTCTATATTAGATTTCGATATGAAAGTTATGAATGATACCTTATTGCTATCACATAAAAATAACACTCTTGTAAAAGTAGAGAACTGGAATACTTATCAACCAGCAAGAGAAATGATGTTTGCTTTTAATGATACAATAGTTTCTAACTCAAAATGTATAGCTTCTACTTGCAATCCACAAGATGTTATAATGGACTTTAATAAAGAAAAACAGAAACAGTATTCTCAGCTAATAAAAACCTCAGGGCCTGAAGAAGCAAAGTCACTTATAAGAAAAGCTATCCAGGAGAATAAGTCGAACTTGCTTGAAGCTCTTCTTGATGGTATGAGAAACAGGGATGATAGATATACTCTTATCAATGCTAAAAACGATTTCGGCGAGACATTTCTGCACCTTGCTATCTCTCAGTGTTTTGTTGATAACGGCGTTAATAACCTAAAAGATACTAAGTTAAAGATTGTAGAGCTGCTGCTTAACAGTGGTATTGATGTTAATGCTCAGGATACCCAGGGCAAGACGTCTTTGCACCGCGTTGTCCTTCTAATGGGTTATTTAGTTCAAAATAATCATGATTTTAGTTTGTTACAACTTCTGATTTTTAAAAATGCTGATGTTAATATTCGTGACAATAATAGTAAGAAGCCTTTAGATATTGCAAGAGATAAAGGTTTCACAAACATAATTTCCTTTTTAGAGAAGGCAGAAAGAAGAAATGAATACGTTGCACCAAAGCATATACGTCATCATAAAAGACATGCTTATCATAGAGGGAACCGTCATCGTTATTCACCTATTGAAAAGACAACAAAAGCTAGAATAGAAGGAAAAGCTATAGTAGGTAAAATTGAGTCTATGATAGATGAAAAAAGTCCTACAGTAGGATATGATGATGTAGAGGTTATGGTAATAGGTGGCATAGAGATTGCTGCAATAAATAGAAAAAAAATCAAAGTGAATAAGGCAGAAGAGGTGCGCTATAAGAAAGCTACAAGCAGAGCAAGTGCACTATCTTCATGGATAAACAGTTTGTTCGGTTCAGTAAAAACCTCAATAGGTCGGTTATTAGATTCTAAACCTACATTGTCTGACGGAGTATCAAGTACTACAAGTCCAATCTCACAAGTTGATTCACCAGTAGATATAAACGGCACAATCATGTTACTTGATGTGCTTATTAGAAAAGTTACAGGTCAAAAATACATTTCTACAGCAGATCAGCACGTATCATTACTGGAAGCGCAGGGCTATGCATTAAATATTACAGAGGAATTTGAGAAAGTAGTAGAGCAAGCTGGATTAAAAAGTGGTGTGTCAATGCATCGATTAAATATTGATTTTGTGGAAATACAGAAAGAAGTTACAGGAAAAATCATGAGTGGTAAATTTGATGAGATTTCGGGGATTTTCAACTCATATGTAGAGAAAGCATGTTCTGGTAAAGAAGCTGGTAAATTAAGTCCGAAGAAATTTGAAAAGTTTATAGCTCAATTTAATAAGGGTCTGCTAAATCAATCAATAGAGCAGATATTACACAACAGAGATGGTAGATTAGAAGTTGATGGTACAAAAAAACAGCAGATAAGTTTAGAGCCTCAAAGTTATTTAAGTAATGCTTCAGTTCACAGCCATTCAAAGGACAAAGTATCAACTTGTCTTTCTGATGTAGGAGTAACCAAGCTTGGAAATACTTTGAGTAAGTAGATGAGAATATGGAAGGTATAATATGCCAAATAGTGAAAAGCTTATAATAGAATTTAAAGTGGAGGTGGTAGATCCCCTTAGCAAGTTTGATGGTTCTAATACTAACATGGATGAAGTAGGAATGAGAAGTACAAGACTAGAATTGGGAAATAAATGGTTAATGTACTATCAATATTAAACTTACGGTATATATCTTTAATATGTAAGGCTGAATAAGAGGGTAACGTTATGATAGTAATTTATATAATTCTATGTGCAATCTTTATAGCCATTTTAGACAGTTCACTAGATTCTTAATTAGGGGACATGTCTAACTTAGAAAAGGTTTTTATAAGTGTTAAAGTGAATAAGTAGGAATATTATGTTTTTTCTTTGAGTTGTGAAATTTCAGAATGAGAGAGACCGGTAATTTGAGCTATAACATCAATAGATACACCGGCCTTGAGTGAGTTTTTTGCTACTTCAATTTTTTCTTCTTGTCTACCTTTTTCTTGACCTACTTTAAGGCCCTCATCAAATTTTTGAGCTAAAGCAGCTACCTCATCCATTATGCGTTTTTTCATTTGTTCATATGCTAGTAACTCTTCTTCTGACCAATTAAACTTATTCATTTCTTCATAAGCTCGTTTTATTATTACGTCACTACCAACTATCTTATCTAGATCCTCTTCCCTTGTTTCTCCTGCATAGCGAAAAAAGTAACACCATTTTTCTACTATATTTTCTAATTGGTCTTCTTTTGTCTTTGTAAATTTTGGTAGTTCTATGAATACAAAGTAAAAATCCTTTAAGTCATGTTCAAAGCTATTTTGATCTAAAATGACATGATTAGATTTGTACTCAGCCTTATCTGGAAAAATAATACAATCAGCAACAGCTATGAAGATAATTTCCTTGAGATTATGATAATTATCACCTTGATCAGCTTGACTTGAGTAGGCTTTAGCAGCATAATATTGAGCACGTTTTTCGAAGCCTTTGGTCTTAGTAAACTGGTCAGGTAAGGAAGCAGTATTACTACTACCCCCTCCCTTAGAAACGCAGCATGCAGGTTTCCCCACACTACGCTTGAGCCCCTTATCTAAGTTCTTCTTTTCTAGAACCGGCTTGTCCTTCATGATTCCTCAGGAA
>NZ_JBNRJY010000810.1:0-1428 GCF_059414725.1 Wolbachia endosymbiont of Tuta absoluta | reverse complement strand
GATCCTTGAGCGCGTTGAGCAAGGCCGTCATCAGCGCAATGATCGATCGGCTACCGTGCATGAGGCCATGGGCCGCGTGGGCTTGCTGCAGCCGGCGTTGCGTCCCATCGCCGCTGGCCAGCAGGTCTCCGGGACAGCCGTCACCGTGCTGCTGCAGCCGGGCGACAACTGGATGCTGCACGTGGCCGCCGAGCAAATCCAGCCTGGCGACATTGTTGTGGCGGCGGTGACTTCACCCTGCAGCGATGGATATTTTGGTGATTTGCTGGCCACCAGCTTCCAGGCGCGTGGCGCACGTGCCCTGGTCATTGATGCCGGTGTACGCGATACCAAGACGTTGCAGGAAATGGGTTTCCCGGTCTGGAGCCGAAACGTGTCTTCCAAGGGCACGATCGATCGCTCTGTAGTGGCTCCCTGTGCCTGTGGCACCGGGCCCTGCCCTGTCTTTGCCCCGTTTGCCGAAAGTCCGCGCCATGAAGTTCCAGCCCGATAAATCCGACACCTTGACCATCACAGGCTATGGCCCGGGCTGGCTGGCGGTGGACAAACAGACCTACTCGCACAGCCTGGTGGTCAGCTCCAACGGCAGCCTGCAGCCCTGGGATTGCGCCCGCTTCGAAGACCTGGGACCCGCCCTTTTCGCCCAGCTGGCCGAGGCCGATGTGGAAACGATCGATCCCAAGCACCTGCTGCGCCTGAACACCAGCTACCGCTTGCCCGGCAGCTGGAACAAGCTGACCCTGGGCACCGGCCTGACCGCGCAAAGCAAGATGCACCAGGTGGCGACCGGCACCAGCCACCCCACCGAAGGCGCCAATGTCAACATCGACCTGAAGGCCTACACCCTGTTCCATGCGATGGCGCGCTATGAGATCGATCCGGAGATTTCTGAATGGGGGAACCCACCTAGCAATAGGTATCACTGAGTGAATACATAGCTCAGTGAAGCGAACCTGGAGAACTGAAACATCTAAGTACCCAGAGGAAAAGACATCAACCGAGATTCCGATAGTAGTGGCGAGCGAATTCGGAAGAGCCTTGCAGTGATAGTCAGTGTGTTAACAAAACGGAATGGAAAGTCCGGCCATAGTGGGTGATAGCCCCGTATGTGAAAACGCATTGGTGGTACTAGGCTGCAGACAAGTAGGGCGGGGCACGAGAAACCCTGTCTGAATATGGGGGGACCATCCTCCAAGGCTAAATACTCATCATCGACCGATAGTGAACAAGTACCGTGAGGGAAAGGCGAAAAGAACCCCGGGAGGGGAGTGAAATAGATCGATCCATGACGATGCCATCCAGGCCGAGCAGGAAATGCTCAAGGGTGTGCATGTCTATGGCGCCAGCGAATCGCCTGCGGCGCCTGATCGATCTGGGATGCCATGTTCCCAATGGCCAGCGCCCGGCGTACGGCGTGGAGACGCGATC
>NZ_JBNRJY010000809.1:0-267 GCF_059414725.1 Wolbachia endosymbiont of Tuta absoluta | reverse complement strand
GATCATTTTTTCTAGCCAAATGTCCTCCAAGTTGAGCAATCCATGAAACAGCTTCTTTTATAGTAGGAGTTGCATTTGAACATGGTTTTCTATGTATTTTTACATATAGAACTTTCCATTCTTCTTTGGCTAATAAGGTAGTACACGGTAATGTTGGATCAGTTCTTGCAATTGTTGTAATAAAGAAAATTCTCCAAGCAATAATACTCATTACTGTTAAATATCGCATCAACCTTTCTGCTGTTCCAAGCCTACATTCTTCAACTT
>NZ_JBNRJY010000808.1:0-631 GCF_059414725.1 Wolbachia endosymbiont of Tuta absoluta | reverse complement strand
ACCGGAATAGACAGCCTCACGAAGAGAAGCCAGCTTATACATGGGATCGATCGCACGAGAAATCTCCACGAAACGACAAAAAAAAAATCGTTTAAAGCGACAATCATTGCGACGAATCGGATCGATCAGCTGACGGGAGGTCTAGGAACCACGTGTTTAATTCATTTTTTTACAATTTGACCCATGTTCTATAGGGAAAGTTGTTCAGTTTCATGAGTACTTTGACCACCTTTCAGCTTGTTATACCCTTTTTGTTACTCCTTGTATAAAGTATACTATTAGCAATACGCCATGATACAGCTAAGGTATTCTAGAGTGGTTCTTTCAGAGGCTCGTTTAGTTCACATCTCGAACTAGTCCGATACGGCTGGCATTATTTGAGGGCATAACTTATAAAAAAGCTAGCCATACTAGGCTAAAATTTAAAACAGGTGTTGCCAGATAATCCATATCAAATTCAAAGTCAAAAGAACATGTAAACTATCTGTGATCGATCAAAGACGAACCGCTGCTGCAATTTTGTACTAGGCAGACGCTCAATCAATAAAGAAGAAACCTGTTTTATAGTTTCAGCATTGACCCTACCTTTACATACATTCCTAATTTTATCATCCAAAGTAGAAGCAGAAGC
>NZ_JBNRJY010000807.1:0-421 GCF_059414725.1 Wolbachia endosymbiont of Tuta absoluta | reverse complement strand
ATATACTTAAAAGAGTCGTTAAAAGTACCACGACTAAACAAACTTTTTTTTCTGACTACGCCATCAAGATCGATCCAGATTGTTTTTTTATTTGGACCATGTTTTATGGGGAAATTCAGTTTCCTGAATACCTTAGCCTTCTTACGGCTTGTTACCTATACCCATAAAGTATAATCGTCTACGGAGTTAAGCATGAATATAGATTAATTAATGCATTATTGTACTCGTATTCTGCTACGCCGTAGCGGGAAGCAGCCGTAGCCCGTAGCACTCACGTCCCGGCGCTACAAGATCGATCATGCCTTGTGGCGTACCCTGAGGGAGGCAGCATTCCAGCAGTAGACTGCAATCGGCTGATGTAATGTGACAAAGCCAACTAGAAGTAGAAACCTATCAAAATTGTCCGATGTATTCTCTATAC
>NZ_JBNRJY010000806.1:0-592 GCF_059414725.1 Wolbachia endosymbiont of Tuta absoluta | reverse complement strand
TGACAGCTGTTTGTATCTTTTCTTTTGCCTTTCTCGTGCCGTAATAATAGTATTTGTTTAATTTGTAAAAATAGCATCAAAGAAAATAATATCCAACCTTTGCCTACAGGTGATAACTGGCTTCAACTGGGACGAGGAGACGCAAGGCATAATCCTGAGCGCCTTCTACTACGGGTACATAGTGACGCATCTGCCCGGCGGGATACTCGCCGAGCGGTTCGGCGGGAAGTACTCGCTAGGTTTTGGCGTGCTCAGTACAGCCGTGTTCACGCTGCTCACGCCCTGGACGGTGAACATGGGGGGCGCTACAGGACTGATTGTGCTGCGAGTGTTGGAGCATTCCTGAGAGCATAGTTTATAAAGAAAATTTTAGTATAAAAATTAACTTATTATTATCCAGTAAAGGCGAGATCGATCTTCACATATCTCTGATACTTCTCTTTTTACTGTTTTGTTAGATGATGAAAGTTTTTTATAATGACTACCCAAAGAAAAGAACAATGCTATCTCTTTATCTACTTTTATATTGTGAATAGAATAATAGAAATCAATAATGCATTTACTTAAGGTAAATTCTCTGTCATATTCGTTT
>NZ_JBNRJY010000805.1:0-517 GCF_059414725.1 Wolbachia endosymbiont of Tuta absoluta | reverse complement strand
GATCGATCAGTCTTTCGGTGCTGAGCCGGTCGATGGAGGCGAGCAGCGATTGGATGCGGACAAAACGGTCTTCTTGCAGCATGGTTGCGTTTCCTTGAAAGCCAGGCCGGAAGCGCGGCCTGCGCTATTTTGCAGTAACAGCCTTGACGGCTGCGTATCATCGACAAGGCCCCCTGCAAGACCCATGCCCAAGGGCAGAGGGTGCTGCAGAGGGCCCTGAGGCCAGTCGACCAAATCAGCGGCGACGACGGGCGACCGCAACCCCTGCCACCAGCAGCAGCGACAGCAGCAACAAGGCCAGTGGCTGGTTGGCTGGCACGGGGCGTGCCGCTGGCGATGGCGGTACCACGACATCGGCAGGCACGGCGACCAGTACCGGGTCGACGATGGCACCGTTGACCAGGCCATCTTCGTCCAGCGGACCACCGTCGGTGACGCTGTAGCGGACGACGCCGCCGGCGATGCTGGCGCCTGCGATCGATCGCCATCGGCGGCGCCATCGGCACCGGCCTCTTCA
>NZ_JBNRJY010000804.1:0-771 GCF_059414725.1 Wolbachia endosymbiont of Tuta absoluta | reverse complement strand
TACTCAAAACAACGCTTGTCGAGCGCAGTTTAAGATGGTATGTTCAATCCGAACGCTGCAGCTCATACCCTGGATTTATCCCTGTGTCGCCTTTTACGACACCCGCGGGTGGATTTGGGTTGATACCAAGCAGCGGATGACAAAGTCGAAGGTTTTCACATCACATTGTCCACAGTGCTTGAAGCCCGCCTATGGCTGGAGGTAGCCCGCGTGGTGCACCAACGCTGGGATCGCCGCGACCACAGCCTGGCTGGCGAAGCGGCCATGGAAGTCGAGACTCTGTGGAGTAACGACGATGTGCAGAGCGTTGAAGTCCGGAACTACGTTTATTAGTTCTCGAAACTTCTGGAAACGAGTTTTTGAATCAGTTCTCGCATGTGCTTACTTTGTTCATATACGTTCTACTCACAGTTTGAAACAATTCGTATCAAGGGAAATTGTAATAATGTGAAATTAAACGTGTTGTGTGAAATATAGTAGAAAGCCATGGTAGAAAGTATGCTATGAGCTGTAACTTTGCGGACTGCGTGCATGCGAAACTACTGAAAAATACAGTCTCTGTTTAGCGGAAAAGAAGTGATGTTTTGGTAATGTCTCATAGGCAAAATGTCAAGTTAAAGTGTCCTCAATTTCTGTTTTTGGTTTAATGTCTCGGATCGATCCATTTTCCATCATCATTAGAAACGTTATATTTTAGCATAACTTTTATACTTGCAAATTTAACTCGATGCCAGTGTCAGGCTACTTTCATGACATCTATCACTTTGCGTT
>NZ_JBNRJY010000803.1:0-550 GCF_059414725.1 Wolbachia endosymbiont of Tuta absoluta | reverse complement strand
TCATGAGATGAACAGAAAAAAACACCTTGTTCTTTATATTGGTGTAACATAAACCTAAATAATGGAAAAGGGATCGATCTTCTGCAGCTGCTGGGTGAAGTTCCTGAGGGGATTGCGACGTTTTAGCAAGCGCTATTTTGCTTAGACAAGTACGAGTATAGTTGCGAGTTAAGCGGATCTCTCTTTCTAAAGTGTTAGATAGAAAGAAAATGAAAGTTAAGTACGTAAAAATGTTTATATGGAAATGTTTGTCTTGAGAAATTTAAATATTTAAGTTACGTTCGGGCTTATGCCTACGACAACATTTTGCTTAGAAAACCTGAAATAATTTTCACAGGATTATAATTATCACTTCTGTCCCCATCTAGTTGACCTAAGAATAATGTGTTAAACTCGTCGCGTAACGTTTGTCTATTGGCTTTGGGTAGATTCCCCTTTTTTTTCCACAGCTCATCTTGCCCAACTTTTGCCCAGCAGTGGGATGACGAATGGTAGATAAGGTTAGGTACTTACTTAAGCGCATCTTCCCTGACGGTGCGTTGCGGCGCGA
>NZ_JBNRJY010000802.1:0-572 GCF_059414725.1 Wolbachia endosymbiont of Tuta absoluta | reverse complement strand
GTAAAGTCTAAATCTATCATGCTAGCCAGTATTTCATTCCTTTTTTCCAAGAAAATTCCCCCTTCTTTCATAATTGCAACAAAAGCAATCTTGATGTTAACTTCAAGATCGATCGGTTTGTATAAGGAGTTAATTATACGCATGTAAAAACACGCTTTGAAAAACTTGCCTTCATTTTAAAACAATTGTCGTTTACAGATGGTGTTGGGGTTAAGATACATGCCGTGTGATTAACCTGGCCAGCTCCGAAGCAGTGCTTTTATTTTTATTTTTTTCCTTCTGAGCCGATTTTCTATTAAGACAATACAAAATTGTTACAAAAAAGAAAATTGTGTTATACAAATTTATTTTTTTCACAATGACGAATCATGATGTCAATAAGTGATAATAATATCCTTCACTGAATAAAGTAATTTCATTTTCATTTTCTGTCAATGAACTTTGTAAAGAGCTTAAAATAGATCGATCGACAATTAACGTTGATGACTTACCAAACACATTCAAGAATTACTACTTTGCCGCATCAAGCGATGATGAAACTGAGAATGCATTTACTATTGTCGAATCCGATC
>NZ_JBNRJY010000801.1:0-323 GCF_059414725.1 Wolbachia endosymbiont of Tuta absoluta | reverse complement strand
GGGGATAAAATTCAGGTTACTGTAAGTAAGAGAGAGGAAAATGGTCTAATCGTTGAAATTGAGAACAATGTAACCCTTTTAGTAGATCGATCCTCTCGCCTAGGATATCTACTCTGCTGTTTGGGAGAGCTCCATTGTTTTGGAGCCCAGTCATTTTGGTACATAACTTTTGTGTAGTCTTTTGCTCGTCTATGGGTATGGCGGGGCCCTGTCCCGTCGAGTTTCACTAATGTACTCTTAGAGGTCTGTGGACATTATGTGGGTTGTATATATATGTTTTGGATAATGGTCTGGACATGGTTTGTTTGGGATGTCCGCTTGTA
>NZ_JBNRJY010000800.1:0-339 GCF_059414725.1 Wolbachia endosymbiont of Tuta absoluta | reverse complement strand
TGTCAGGTACAATATCTACACCCGTATTGCCAAATATCGAAGGCAATATAAGGCTCCAGGAATCTGAAACATCAGGAGTGCCTAAAGTTGGTTTAGTATGTGGTCTGTTCTTGTGAGCTTCCATTTGTGCTTTGAGTAAATTTTGTACTTCGCTCGCCTAACCGCCAGCCGAGCGTGTAGAGGGTGGCAATACTCCTGATAAGGGGAGGCCCATGTCCAGCAATTAATTTTTGAACTAGCCCGGCGATCGATCAGTGCAAAACCCGCACTAAGGAGATTATAAGTAAAACTAGTGTAGAAACGACACTATGGATAAAACATGTAAAATGAGTGCAAAAT
>NZ_JBNRJY010000799.1:0-1350 GCF_059414725.1 Wolbachia endosymbiont of Tuta absoluta | reverse complement strand
GGATTCTTTCATTTCTGCTCTTGGCGGTGGAGAAATTTTTCTATCTTCAGTTTTTATTGGCCCTTCAGGCATTTTCTCTATGCATTGCTTCACCAAGCTAACAGACTGCCTAATCTCTGCCATTCTTACTAAATAACGATCGATCCGAAAACATAGAGAAAAAACACGGGTGCACTCCGGTGTGTAATCATAATAATGAAGGATAAAAAATAAAACAACTACGAAATGAATATTTAGCATACATATTATTCCTAAAATATACCTACACCGATACTTACTAAAATAAACTTACTTATATTTGCCAACGAAAAAGCACAAATGCCTTGGTCTTCTCCTTCGATTCATTTCCTTTTTTGACCTTCAAGTCAAGTTCCTGGCTTTTATCCACGTTTCTAGCTCGTCACGCCTCCTGAGACTGGGGTCATCTGATGTAGCTACAAACATAACATTACGAAACCAATCATGTACAGTCGGTTTTACTGCGTGGCATTGCAAGTTGTGTCCTGACATTATGGCGACAGGGCTTATCTTGTGAGCGCGAGAACGCAAAACGCTCACGCAAGTAAGAGGGAGAAGATGGATTATTAAGCCCAGTAAAATGAGTAAAGTAAATGAGTTGAAAAACAGGAAGGAGAAAGTCACACAGGTGGATATCATCTGCAGCGAGTTCCGCTGCTGGCTGATAGGATCGATCATCACAATACTCCGTTTCGATACAGTAGTTGAAAAAAATCGTTTTAGTTTAGTAGACAAGTAAGTACCTAACTATATATTTATTTAATTCTATATAACATTCTTCAATAGTATGTACCTATAACTTCTTTACTTGCACATTTTGACTATTTTAATATTGCACTTTATATATTGGTTTTACACAAAAAAACCATGTCAGCCTTCTAAGGCTACTAGTAATAGCAGGCTGTATAAAAAAACTGACACTAGGGTTCATCGGGCCGTACGTCAATTCGGTGTTCCTCATCGGATCATTGGTCGATTCGGTGTCCCTCACGATTCGACAATTAGATATATTCTGCTTATTTTTTTCCATGTATTTGCTTGTGCCCAGTGCCGGTGATGCGTCGACACTGAACTGAGTTGCCACAAAGATTAAAATACGTGTAAACACAACTCACTCACGTCACTGTGACTTGCTCACGACTGTCCTACTGTACTCACTCGCTATGTGTGATCAAGGCATTATGTACTTATTCTCCTTTTTTAACATTCATAGCAATATTTCTTAGTGTATATGCTCTTATATAAACTAAAGGCGTTTTGGCGCCAGTAGTAGTAGTGTTTCTTCGTTACACAAGTCAAAGCAATCCACAAGGCGCTATGCCATTCTATGAA
>NZ_JBNRJY010000798.1:0-1785 GCF_059414725.1 Wolbachia endosymbiont of Tuta absoluta | reverse complement strand
CGTGGCGTAAATGTCCGTTTTTACAGCCAATTACGCTCTTCCTACCCCGTAAGGGATTATAGGCGTGATATATGTATGTACGGACGGACAACAAAGTGATCTGATTATTGGACCTTTAGTGAGAACTTTACGGATAATCTTAGTTTTTTTTTTGTAAGAACACCCGCTTTGACCCTGTCTGTTTATCTTTTGGTTGGCCGGTAGAGAATTCCGCGTGTCGTCAGGTCCGCTGTTTGTACTTTCTTTGCAATAAAGTTCAATATATAAATAAAAAAATAGTATCAAAATATGAAAAAAGAATCGGACCTCCCATACAAAATTGCTGATCAGCTGATTTAAATTACTATGGAAGTACAAAATATTTTTGTCGTATTTACCTTTGTTCACTATGTAACCTATGTTCCTTGGAGAATGTTGTTCCTCATCACCAGTCCGTACTCTGTTTTCATTATCAGTCGCTATATTCAAATTTTACCATATTATATCAAACTAGTACAATTTTCTCCTACTAAATATTCAGTCGTGTGTGGGTATAGTGTGAGACGAACTGCTCGTGATCCTGGCGGCAGTTTTTAAACTGCTTAGTTAACGCACTGAGCCTTTTGTTATGAAACTACTGGCTACAAGTCTACAGGTGAAATAGCCGGTTTGTATTGGTGGTATCATAATGGCTAACCGACTGGGTATTGAACATCGAATTACACTTTTAAAATGGTAGCTTGTAGTTTGTTAATATTGGGCACTGGATGATCTTAAAATCTTTCTAATCAGCTACTTCAGCGTACAATGTCCTAACCATACTGGAAACAATTATATATCAAAGAGAGCCACACTGACAAATCAAACTTGGTGCCCTCCCAGCGAACTACATTGCCTCCCTCCAAGAATCGAATCAGATAAATCCTATGGTTTATTTAACACTCACAGTGCTATATAATTTTCATTTATCACATAATAATAAATAACTGACACTAAACTCAAACCACTACACCACACTTAGGCAGTTAAAATACCATATATGCACCGACTATGGTTTTGGCCAACTAGCCGACCACCGACTAATCGGCTTAAAATCAGCCGATTAGTAACCGACTAGTCGCCTACTACAACAATGGGCGACTAGTTGGCTTAGTCGACCCTTCCTTTGCTCGTTGAGCGACGACGACGTTTAGAAGTTACTGTTGCGCGAGATTTGAGCGTTGTCTACAAATAAATAACTGTTGTAGTGTAATTTTAAACATATTTATCAATAATATTTAATATGACAATAACAGCCGACTAATCGGCTATTCAGCTGACTAGTTTCCGCCTACAAAAATGACTAGTCAGTGTATCTGTACTAGATAGATGCATCATAATGGTACCTAAATGGTACACAATATTCAAAGTTAGAGCAAATCCCGTTTCACGCTCGCACCGTCTGTTGTTACTGAATGTGGAATTGGAATTGCAATCGTCATTTCTGCTCTGGTACTGCACTAAGGTGGTTCCCACACGCACCGCATGATTTTCCGGATTCGGTTGTCAGACGAAAGGAATTTACAAAATACCATACAAAATCCGGATACCATACCGGTATCAAATTGTAGCTGTCAATAACTGCAATATCGTCGTGATTCACTTTTCCGCGCCACTTGTCATATCTCGTACCTAATCAGAACTTCCGCGAATCAACCAATAAAACCTTAACCTAATACGGAGATCGATCGTCTCCCAGTATGCATTTGATTTCTCCCTGTAGTTTGCAATATCGTGGTTTGAGCTTTTCTCTTGTGAGGATAAGTC
>NZ_JBNRJY010000797.1:0-677 GCF_059414725.1 Wolbachia endosymbiont of Tuta absoluta | reverse complement strand
CAAACACTGGATACGAGAGCAAAAAATCTATATTTAACAAAAATATCGCAACTAACAGTAATGACAGTTTAGTTTTAAACATTTTTCACCTTTTGATAAAACACAGGCAACCACATCTTTGGATCGATAAATTGTTGGTGTTATACGTAGCTAGGAACGTGAAGCCAGACCCTTGGTCACCTCTTACGTATCTACTGAATAGTATGAGTTCTTACGTTTGTACAGTGTTTTTTTCATATTAAAAGTTTATTTGTGCCAAACCGCAATATTTTTAACTAATCTACGGCTACGCTCTCTAAAAATGATGATAATTTATTGAATTAAGATTATTATTTCAAAGAGAACATACCAATTATAGACTTATTCTGTTTTTACTTATAATCCTTAATAATGATATACATCTACTGCTTAAGTATGCATTTTCAGATTTTAATTATCTAGAATAAAACTTCTTCTTTGTGTCCAGGTCTATATAATTTTTATTCAAAATTTTGTAAAGGACACGGCACTTCTAGTTGCCGTATTCAGATCGATCCTGCCTTAGCGTACCCTGGGGGAGTCCTACGTTCAGCAGTGGACTGTTGCAGGCTGTTATGATGTTTGGAATTATGTGACTTGTTTATTATTTGGTAGAGAGATTAGCCCTCTACGTTTTGGCTGGTTATGTCATCTTTTTA
>NZ_JBNRJY010000796.1:0-644 GCF_059414725.1 Wolbachia endosymbiont of Tuta absoluta | reverse complement strand
GATCCCTTGCTGGATGTGGCGCCGCCCCCAGCGCAGCAGCCGCCGTACTCCATGGTGCCTGCCGGAGGCAGCGTGGAGCATGAGGCCGAGCTGCAGCGCCGCATCGATGAAGCCATCGCGCTGGCGGTGCATGCCAGCGATGACGAAGACGACATCGATGTGCTCGATCGATCCAGCAATGCCGCGTGCAGGATGAAGGCCCTCGGGTTGTAAACTGCTTTTGTACGGAACGAAAAGCCTGGGGCTAATATCCTCGGGTCATGACGGTACCGTAAGAATAAGCACCGGCTAACTACGTGCCAGCAGCCGCGGTAATACGTAGGGTGCAAGCGTTAATCGGAATTACTGGGCGTAAAGCGTGCGCAGGCGGTTTTGTAAGACAGTGGTGAAATCCCCGGGCTCAACCTGGGAACGGCCTTTGTGACTGCATAGCTAGAGTACGGTAGAGGGGGATGGAATTCCGCGTGTAGCAGTGAAATGCGTAGATATGCGGAGGAACACCGATGGCGAAGGCAATCCCCTGGACCTGTACTGACGCTCATGCACGAAAGCGTGGGGAGCAAACAGGATTAGATACCCTGGTAGTCCACGCCGTAAACGATGTCGACTTGGAGGTTGTGCCCTTGAGGCGTGGCTTCCGGAGC
>NZ_JBNRJY010000795.1:0-774 GCF_059414725.1 Wolbachia endosymbiont of Tuta absoluta | reverse complement strand
GATCGAGTACATGGGGGAAAGCACGCGATCGATCTTTTTATAGTATTAAGTAGTTAGATATTAGTATCTAGATTCCTTTGTAGGAAAATACCCATCTTATAGCTTAAACCATAATGACATATATATTGAAAGATTAATTCAAAAATTAAAGAGGAAGACAACAGTGTCTGTCTGCTTGAGAAAGCTTCGGGCTATTAGTACCACTTGGCTTTGGTCTCTCAACCTTTACACCTATGGCCTATCAACGTAGTCATCTCCTACGACCCTATAAGGAAGTCTCATCTCGTGGCTAGTTTCGCACTTAGATGCTTTCAGCGCTTATCTATTCCAGACGTAGCTACCCTGCCGTACACCTGGCGGCATAACAGGTTCACCAGAGGTCTGTCCAACCCGGTCCTCTCGTACTAAGGTCAGATCCACTCAAACTTCCAACGCCCACAACAGATAGGGACCGAACTGTCTCGCGACGTTCTGAACCCAGCTCGCGTGCCACTTTAATGGGCGAACAGCCCAACCCTTGGGACCTTCTCCAGCCCCAGGATGTGACGAGCCGACATCGAGGTGCCAAACCTCCCCGTCGATATGAGCTCTTGGGGGAGATCAGCCTGTTATCCCCAGCGTACCTTTTATCCTTTGAGCGATGGCCCTTCCATACAGAACCACCGGATCGATCATAATTTAAATTACGTTTTTATAGTCAATAATTTGAGAATTCAGCCCAAGACCATTACATTTTTTACGGTATCCCGCTCGGGGCTGAACAAAAATACGATC
>NZ_JBNRJY010000794.1:0-1665 GCF_059414725.1 Wolbachia endosymbiont of Tuta absoluta | reverse complement strand
GTTCTAAAATGTCTGAAGCTCCAAAAAAACGTTGGTACGTCGTTCAGGCGTTTTCCGGTTTTGAAGGTCGCGTAGCACAATCGCTGCGTGAACACATCAAACTGCACGATATGGAAGAGCTGTTCGGCGAAGTGATGGTGCCTACGGAAGAAGTGGTTGAAATCCGTGGCGGCCAACGTCGCAAGAGCGAGCGTAAATTCTTCCCTGGCTACGTGCTGGTGCAGATGGTGATGAATGACGCCAGCTGGCACCTGGTGCGCAGCGTACCGCGCGTCATGGGGTTCATCGGCGGTACGTCTGACCGTCCTGCGCCAATCAGCGATAAAGAAGTTGATGCGATCATGAACCGCCTGCAGCAGGTTGGTGACAAGCCGCGTCCGAAAACGCTGTTCGAACCGGGCGAGCTGGTGCGCGTCAACGACGGCCCGTTTGCCGACTTCAACGGTGTGGTCGAAGAAGTCGATTACGAGAAGAGCCGCCTGAAAGTTTCCGTTTCCATCTTTGGCCGTGCAACGCCGGTGGAACTGGACTTCAGCCAGGTTGAGAAAGGCTGATCGATCGTTTTTGCTGAAAATACCTGTTGCGGCCTGCGAGGAACTCCCTATAATGCGCCTCCATCGACACGGAACATGTGAACAACTTCACAGAGTATCCGGGGGTCGCAGAGAAAAAATCCTGAAAATTAGGGTTGACTCTGAAAGAGGAAAGCGTAATATACGCCACCTCGAGTTAGCAAGCGAAAGCGCCTAACTCACTGCTCTTTAACAATTTATCAGACAATCTGTGTGGGCACTCCACAAGACGATATCCAGCATCTTCGGATGCAAAAAAATATCAAGTCTTGAAGAGTGACTAACTGAAATAAAATTCATGCAGTAAATCTTTGAGCATCGCTTCTCGAGTGGAAGCAAATCAAGCTTTTAATTGAAGAGTTTGATCATGGCTCAGATTGAACGCTGGCGGCAGGCTTAACACATGCAAGTCGAGCGGTAGCACAGGGGAGCTTGCTCCCTGGGTGACGAGCGGCGGACGGGTGAGTAATGTCTGGGAAACTGCCTGATGGAGGGGGATAACTACTGGAAACGGTAGCTAATACCGCATAACGTCGCAAGACCAAAGAGGGGGACCTTCGGGCCTCTTGCCATCAGATGTGCCCAGATGGGATTAGCTAGTAGGTGGGGTAATGGCTCACCTAGGCGACGATCCCTAGCTGGTCTGAGAGGATGACCAGCCACACTGGAACTGAGACACGGTCCAGACTCCTACGGGAGGCAGCAGTGGGGAATATTGCACAATGGGCGCAAGCCTGATGCAGCCATGCCGCGTGTGTGAAGAAGGCCTTCGGGTTGTAAAGCACTTTCAGCGAGGAGGAAGGTGGTGAGCTTAATACGCTCATCAATTGACGTTACTCGCAGAAGAAGCACCGGCTAACTCCGTGCCAGCAGCCGCGGTAATACGGAGGGTGCAAGCGTTAATCGGAATTACTGGGCGTAAAGCGCACGCAGGCGGTTTGTTAAGTCAGATGTGAAATCCCCGGGCTCAACCTGGGAACTGCATTTGAAACTGGCAAGCTAGAGTCTCGTAGAGGGGGGTAGAATTCCAGGTGTAGCGGTGAAATGCGTAGAGATCTGGAGGAATACCGGTGGCGAAGGCGGCCCCCTGGAC
>NZ_JBNRJY010000793.1:0-321 GCF_059414725.1 Wolbachia endosymbiont of Tuta absoluta | reverse complement strand
GCTAGTCAACAGGTTATGTCTTTCTAGATAGTTTACCAGGCGCAAATTAACCAGTTTTTCAAGTATTTTAGAAAACACTGGGAGCAACGAAATTGGTCTGTAGTTTTCAGGACAATGTTTGGGACCGCTTTTGTGGATCGATCCTTTAAAGGTTCCGCTTTTTTTTCTTTTTAGTAACGGAACCCTGAAAATTACATCCGACGGTTCACTTTTCCATCGTAATTTTTTATTGCTGATCGATCCACAAAAGCGGTCCCAAACATTGTCCTGAAAACTACAGACCAATTTCGTTGCTCCCAGTGTTTTCTAAAATACTTGAAA
>NZ_JBNRJY010000792.1:0-766 GCF_059414725.1 Wolbachia endosymbiont of Tuta absoluta | reverse complement strand
CAAAAGTATATAAGTCGTTTATATTTTTACTGCTTATTGTGCTGTGAAGTTGTAAAAACGTTTGCAAAGCGATACGATCGATCTGGATGAAGTTTTTTTAAAAGATAGAGTGATTCAAGAGGAAGGTTTTTATGTATGATTTATGTCGAGAGAAGGTCTGTTTCCCGTGGAAAATTAGTTAACAGCGGGTAAAACCGCTGGGCGGGCCGCTCTATTGTATAATTAACAGTAGTGTTGCTGTAGTTACAGATAGCGAAATTGTTAAAATGGCCGAAGTGTTGAATAATTTTTCACTTATAAGATGTACGTAAAATATACATTACTTTAATCTGATTGAATCAGATTTTTGATTTTTTACGTTCTCATCAAGTCATGAATTTCCGAGTAATGAGGGTGCTCTAGCTACGTTCTAAAATCATCTTCATGAATGAAACTACTACGACTAGAGTAATTCCTGTCTTATTTACCCAAATGTCTTTTATTAAGTGACTTCCTGACGTGGTGAAGAAAGATGGCCGACTGGGGTTGGAACCTGGACAGGGAACACCACTCCAGAAGCGGAAGTGGTCGGAAATGGCGGCACTTCCGGTCGTGTGGTGGCCGAAAATAAGCGCAGAAGCTAATTTATTTCAGGATTTTTTAGATGAACAACATGCTTGTACTTTGTAGATTTGTAATAATTTCCAAAACCACGTTTTCAAGTAGGTACATTTCCAAGATACGTAGTATGTATTTCCAAGTACTTACTGAAATATTGTAGGTACGA
>NZ_JBNRJY010000791.1:0-5277 GCF_059414725.1 Wolbachia endosymbiont of Tuta absoluta | reverse complement strand
CATCCAAGGAGAATCAAACCCAAATAGAAGCTGCAGTGAAAATAAGATTAAAGGTATAGAAAGAATGGTTGTATAGCCAGGTGGAACAGGTATAGGTACTGATAGCGGTAAAGAGAAGATGATTATTAAAATACCAAAACCGCGCTCATGTAAAGCTGTTTTGATGTCGAACAATGTTACTTTATCACTATCGTTGTTATTGGTATCTGCAACCTCTTTTAGAATATCAGAGGCCAATTTTTTATCTTCAGTCAATTTCTCACTTTCTTCCACGATTAACCTTTAATAACATTCTAACTAACATAATTATTACTGTACTTCAATCATACCTCTTCAATTCTTTAGCCTTGTTTACACAAATGACACACACTTTAGTGCGTGTCACGAAACATAAGGAAGCTAACGATCTGGTTCATTAGATGATAGTTTCTCTGAATCCTTAAGTTCTTGTTTAAGGTTTTTAATGCCTTTGCCTAAATCACCCATAACTTGTGGTAACCTACCTGCACCAAACAGAACTAAGATTATTATTAAGACTAGAAACAGCTGCCATGGACCTAAACTCATTTGTACCTCCGTTGAAAATATTAACTTTTAGGTATTAAAACTTGACTGAAGCCAAGTGATACATAAATTATATCACCTTTATTAAATTATAAATCAAGAGTTTTTAATTATCTTATAATAGTTTTAGCCTAACATTAAGTTTAGTTTAGCTGTAGAGTAAAAGGAAGCTCACTAAAAAATTTTGCTAACGTATCATCTTTAGGTCTGTGGTATATGTAGCTAGGAACTCCTGATTGAATAATTTTACCATTTTTCATCACGTAAATAAAATCTGCAACTTACAACGCTTCTTGCTGATCATGAGTTACCATGAGTACAGGAATATTTTTGCTTCTAAAAAGTGACAATATATGGTGCCTTATTCGATATTTGAGCAGTATATCTAAATTAGAAAATGGTTCATCGAGCAAAACAACATCAGGATTTTGCGCCATTACTCTTGCTATTGCAACTAATTGTTGCTGTCCTCCTGATAAAGCATGAGGGTACATGTTTTCATATTTTTCTATATTAAATAGCTTTAAGATTTCCAATGCAGTAAGGTATTTTTCTTTCTTAGAAGTACTGCAAATAGCAAAAGTTATATTTTCTATTACTGTTTTATGAGGAAATAATGCAGAATGCTGAAAAATCAATCCGATATTTCTACGCTCTATAGCAATTGACACTTTGTTACTTGCAACTAATTTATCATTTATAACAATGGTTCCAGATTTTGGATTTTCTATTCCTGCGATTAATTTTAGAATTGTTGACTTGCCACAGCCAGAATGACCTAGTAAACAGGCAACACTTCCTTTCTTCACTTGAATGTTGATGTTGCTTAAAGCAAAGCCATCTTGATTACTATAAAAGTAACTAATATTGTTAACTAGCATTAATCTTTCAATTGGAATCGTATTATTAAATATAACAGTATTACATTCAAGAAATACAGAAATATTTTTTATTATTGTGAATTAATTGTACAGGGTACCTAGAAAAATGCGAGACTTTTTGCTATAATTTTGCATAAATAGCAGAAGACATGGGACTATAGCTCAGTAGGATAGAGCGTTGGATTCCTAATCCGAAGGCCGTGCGTTCGAATCGCACTAGTCCCACTTAATTTTAATAAAGTAGGAGAAACTAACACAGGTTTACAACACCGTTCTAGGAGTTAGAGTCCCAGTTTCTCAACTTACAGCGTTTGCATGCTTGGGTTTATATGCTCAACCTTATTTTCTTCCATTGCTCTATAACTTGGCAGTGTAGAATTTTTTACATGTAATCCAGTTACTATTACAACTAAAATAGCTAGGACACTGCAAACTAATGCACCAGCTAAAGATGGAACCATCACAGCAGCAGCAACAAACAATCCTGCAATAACAACTCCAACAACATCACTCCTTAATGAGGCGTAAAAACTCTCCTTACTTTTTTTGTATTTAGTTTCTTTTTCATGTGGTGGAGAAAATTGAGCCTCTACAAAGCCGTTAGCTTTCTTATCATTATTTGGTGTGACAGTTGGGCCAGTCCTTGTTGATACAGGTGCTTCATTTTTGTTATTATTACCATTAGTACTAACAGGGAGCACTGTTGCTACAGATCTATTACCAATATTTCCATTACTGCTGCAAGGTTTTGCTCTATTTTCTTTTACATTGGGTGTTTCTGGTGTAATAAAGTTTAAAAGTACCTGAGTAATTTCTTCTTGTGTATTATTTTGTGTATTATTCACAGCACACTCTAAAGCTGCTTGTCTGCTTTCAGCATTTACATAACCTAAAAATGCTTTAACTTCTTGAACATTACCTTGGATAATAGCAAGACGCAGAGCGTTAAATTTTTCTTCTTCATTAAATTTACCACTATCCAAGAGTATCTTTATAACATCAGCTTGTTTATTTATTGCAGCTGTACCCAACACAGTTTTGGAAGCAGTATCTTTAAAATCGATTCCGATGTTTAAATTTGTGAGTAACTCAACAATCTTTAGGAATATAATGCGATCGTCGATAATACCAGGTCCTTCTGAACGGACAGCATAATAAAGCAAAGTCCAACCATCTTGGTTTGTTATTTTTATATCTATTTTCTCTTTTTCAAGCTCATTACAAAACTCCTCAGCAGTTATATTAGGGTTGCTAGCTACAATTTTCTTTATCTTGTTGTATGAAGTAGAAAATTGATCATCTTCATTTTTGTTGCTAAGTTCTGCTCTACTCTCCTCCACATCAGGTATGTTTTGCTCCTCTTCTTCCTTCTCATTTACCGCTTCAGCTATTTGTTCTTGCTCAGGAAGCTTGAATCCGTTTTTAAGGAAAAATTCTTTAATACTTAGGTTGTCATTTTCATCTGCAAGTTTTAGAAGTAAATCTCCTAATGAATGGCCTCCTTCACATTTATCTTGAAAATTAATTTCTTTCCAACTTCCTTCCTTTGTTAGATCTTCAAGACTAGCAATCCCTTTATTATCAAATTTTAAAATTGCAGCTATTTTGCAATAAAACTTCTTAACATCACCATCACTATATACCATAATTAAACCCACTACTATAATGCTTATGTTATACTAACTTTCCCACAATCAGTCAAGGAATCTTGCAGTCTCAAATGGCATGATATATATTGATTTATAATTCTCGAGTAAATGATGGAAGATTTAGCCTATAAGTTAGTGAAAGTAACCGAAGCTGCAGCACTTGCTGCATATAAATTGGCAGGCCTTGGTAATGAAAAAAAGGCCGATCAGGTTGCAGTTGATGCAATGCGTACGGTGCTAAACTCAATGGAAATAAATGGTACAATTGTGATTGGGGAAGGGGAGAGGGACGAAGCACCGATGCTATATATCGGAGAAAAAGTTGGCACAGGAAGTGGCCCTGAGATTGACATCGCTGTTGATCCACTTGAAGGCACTACGATTTGCGCTCATTATAAACAAGGGGCAATGTCTGTTCTTGCTGCAACAAAAAAAGGTAATTTTTTACATGCACCTGATGTTTATATGGAAAAGATAGCAGTGGGAAAAAATCTCCCAGAGGGTGTAGTCTCACTAAAAAATAGGATTGAGAAGAATCTGGACAATTTAGCCAAGGCAAAAGGATGTAAAGCAAGTGATCTTATAGTAACTGTACTTAAACGTGAAAGACATGATGAATTAATAGCAAAAATTAGGAAGCTAGGAGCAAAAGTGAAATTAATAGATGATGGTGATGTTGCAGCCATAGTTTCGCTAATAAATGGCAATCACGATATGTATATCGGCACAGGAGGAGCTCCAGAAGGAGTGCTTGCAGCAGCAGCGCTAAGCTCAATCGGTGGGCAGATAGAAGGAAGATTAATATTTGACACGGATCAATTAAAAGAAAGAGCAAAAAATTTGAATATCACTGACCCAGAAAAAATCTACACCGTGAAAGACATGGCAAGAAGTGAATCAGTGTTCATTGCAACTGGAGTAACAAATGGAGAGTTTGTGGATGGAGTAAAGTTTGGCCAAGATATTTGTCTGACTAATTCATTAATAATATTGCCTGGTAAAGTAATAAAAATACAAACAAAATCAATATCTTAAACATTTGTCATATGCTGATTATAAAATTTTTATAGAAGGAAGATACTTATAATTGTCTTAAAAAAATGAATTTACATATTAATTTTAGCTTTACAACATTTGGCATTAAGTTATAGTTAAATAGTAATACTAAGAGGTGCTTAATGTTTAGTTCACTAACTAATTTTTTTACTAATACGTCTAAAAAGAAAAGTTCTCAATCTGAAGAAAATAATCATTCTTTCTCTAACAGCACAGAAAGTTTATTAGTCCAATCTACTAAAAAAAATCTTCAACTTGATGATCAAAGTAGAACTGACGTGTCTCCTCAAACAAATCTTCAATTTAGTGAGGATGATGTAAAAAACGTGCTCCAAGACTTCGAAAAATTGGATTTTAAGAACAGTAATGAGTGTTTTAACGAAATAGCAGAAGATTATGAAAGGAGGAAAAAAAGTGACCTTTTTAACTACGTAATATTGAATAAGCGAAAATACATAACAGATATATTAGATCAGAGGCTTGCCCACAAAGATCAAGAAAATTTTAGGAAGAAATTTAGTGAATATCTTCTTAAAATAAATGAGAAAATGAATTATGGGAAAGAATTTCAAAATAAACTTCAATTTTTTGAAGATAGGGTAGAAGAAGTATTATCAGATTTTAGAAAATTGAATTTTGGCCTTAAGGATAATTTGTGTAAAGATGATAAGGATAACGTAAATTATAATAAAGGCTGGCCTGCAGATCCATTTGACAAAATAGCGAATTATTATCGATGGAATAAGAACATTTTCCTTTTTAATTATGTAGTATTAAGTAAGCAAAAAGAAATAATAAGTATATTGAATGAAAAGTCTATTCCTGAAGACAAGCGAAAGAATTTTAAAAAGAGGTTGGGTAGATATCTTCTTCGAGTTGAAGAAGGGATGAGTAACGGACAGGAATTTCTCAAAACTGATAGTGCAGTTGCCTTTTTTGATGGATGTTATGTGCCATGCGCATATGCAAAACGTTCTCTTAATCATTATGATCGATCACTATATAAAAACTTTCAAACTTATCCGGGCGGAACAGTCGTTCCCCTAGTCACAACACCCACTCGCCCTACTCACCTCATCATCACTCTTTATAAAATTCTACGAACTTTGTCGAAACGAAACTTAAAG
>NZ_JBNRJY010000790.1:0-430 GCF_059414725.1 Wolbachia endosymbiont of Tuta absoluta | reverse complement strand
CTGCTATTAATAACGGTGAATTGGCACTTGGCCAAAACTTGCTAGTCGCTTTTATGTCTTGGCAAGGTTATAATTTTGAAGACTCAATCATTATTTCTAGTGAAGTTGTTAAAAAAGATCGATCAATTCCACGTCAGTTTTGACAGCAGAGGAAACACATCAAAACAAAAACCTTTTATTACCAAGGAAAGCAGCCGGAAACAGTAAGTGTTTTGCTAAATTTCTTAATAACTAAGTTGTTTTGTCAAAAAATAGCCGCCCAGGCGGGTTCAACGTGAAATTGCCATTAATAATCATACTAAGATCGATCGGACTTGTTCTTTGTAAAGAGTTAAAAACTGTCCAGGCGTAAAGTAACGCTTCACTCTATCCAGGATGCCCAGCTTCTTAGCCGCCGTTTGAGCCTTGTACTCGATGGTCGCGCCGAAGT
>NZ_JBNRJY010000789.1:0-362 GCF_059414725.1 Wolbachia endosymbiont of Tuta absoluta | reverse complement strand
ATATTCTACAAATCATAAAGATATTGGAACTTTATATTTTATTTTTGGAATTTGAGCAGGAATAGTAGGAACATCTTTAAGACTTTTAATTCGAGCTGTGGGCGCCCGATCGATCCAACGCCGCGTCAAAGATGACAGATGGTCCGTCAAATTTACTTCAGTTTTAAATAAGTAAAGTAACAAAACTTGACAAACACAAACTAAGCACACAGCACAACACGGCACATGCGATAGGTGTGGCGGAAGATGGCGGCGTCATACACGCCTCTGCATTGGAGGTTGAAGAAAGACCGGCGGGCCACGTGGTGCGGCGGGCTCGCCGGGGGCGCCGCCGTTGCCAGCGCTAGCGTCGCCAGTGCCAC
>NZ_JBNRJY010000788.1:0-1671 GCF_059414725.1 Wolbachia endosymbiont of Tuta absoluta | reverse complement strand
ATTTAATAAAATAAACTCTGATTTCCCGGCAGTTTTTATGGTTGATTCTGCAGGATATGAATCCTTGATAAATTTTCGTACAGTTGATGACTACCTGATAATTGAAAGAGTAAGCTCGGTATTTACCTTAAGAAACGGATCAAGCACAGTCTGCCTGTTTAATGAAAACATACCTTTCAAAAAAGGTAAGTGATTAAAGGCTATAGTATTCTTATAGGTGCAAAATTCTTTCTATGGTGCTTCGTAATTCCATGAAGGCCAATAGCGCTGAGGTGTTCTTTTGTTCCATATCCCTTATTTTTATACCAATTATATTGAGGATGTTTATTATGCAATTCTTCCATAAGCCGATCTCTTGTAACTTTTGCAACGATTGAAGCGGCTGCAATTGATATACTTAAACTATCACCATTCACTATAGATTTTACTTGCCATTTTACTTCAGGTGGTTGATTACCATCAACTAGCACATAATCTAGTTCTAGATTCAAGTTTGCCAACGCACGTTTCATTGAAAGCTTTGTTGCTTGCAAAATATTGTATGAGTTTATTTCTTCTACGCTTGCCATTCCTATACCAAATTTTGCAACAGACGTTATTTTTTCGTATAGAACTTGCCTACACTTAGGGGTTAGCTTTTTTGAGTCGTTTATTCCATCAATAACCGTATCTCTATCAGTAAATATTACAGCTGCAGATATCACTGGACCGGCAAGCGGACCTCTTCCTACTTCATCTACTCCTGCTATAATTCCTGATAATGTATTTTCTAATGAAAAGTCTGGATATTTCATAATTCCTATAATAAGAAAGTTAAAGCAAAAATCGAACAAACGATAGAAATTATCCAAAATTTTATAACTATTGTATTTTCTGACCACCCTTTCTTTTCAAAGTGATGATGTATTGGTGTCATAAGGAAAATTCTTCTTCCTGCTCCATATCTAAATTTTGTATATTTAAAATATGATACCTGAATAATCACAGATAAAGTCTCTATTACAAAGATTATTCCAATAACGGCAAAAAGCATTTCTTTTTTAATTAGAACACTAGTGAGTCCTAAAGCTGCACCGATTGATAGGCTTCCAACATCACCCATAAATATTTTTGCTGGATGTGTGTTAAACCACAAGAAACTTAAAATAGCTCCTATAAATGCAATGCAGAATAAAGTAATGTTTACATCTGTCTGAGTGATGTATGCAATTAGCCCCAAAAAAGCAAAGGAAGTAATGGCTTGAGTTGCAGCAAGGCCATCTAGGCCATCTGTAAGATTCACAGCATTAGAAGAGCCGACAATTACAAATGCAGCAAACGGAAGATATAGATAGCCAAGGTCGATTGCTACTTCTCTAAATAGAGAAATTTTTGTAAAACCTTCAGCAGATTGTAGCTTAAGTATAAACATACAGACCAGAGTAACGACAAACTGAATAAGTATTTTGGTTTTTGCACTTAAACCTCGGTGGTGATTTGTCTTCAATTTTAAATAGTCATCAATAAATCCAAGTAGAGCAAAAAATAGAGTTATAAATACCAGCAATGAAATTTCTGGTGTTAATTGAGTCCAAAGCAGGATTGGTAATAAAGCAGAAGTTAGTATTATTATTCCACCCATAGGTGGTATATTCTTTTTTGTTATTAAATGACTTTCTGGTCCATATGATC
>NZ_JBNRJY010000787.1:0-423 GCF_059414725.1 Wolbachia endosymbiont of Tuta absoluta | reverse complement strand
CATATTTAACCCTTGAAACCCTTTAGACGCCTCACACGAAAACAATGGGGTGACGCCATTCTAAGGCGGTATTTTACGGCAACAACAATTATTTTTATTTATAAACTACAATATTATTTAGCAACAAACCAACAAAATACATATCACTGAGTTTCATCTGTCTGTAATAAGTAGTACTAAGTACCATCCTGGGTTTACCCATTTACCGTAATCCGAAGAAGTCATCAACATAATTAGATTTACTTAGGTAGGTAATATTTGGTAGATAATTTATGAGTCACATTAACAATCTTGAACTGTGCGAATGGTGTACTTTGAGTCTAACTTAAAAGGCTGGATTTCAATCTTGTAAGTACAGTCAAGATCGATCTTTCACTAGTACCAATAGGAAAAACACAAAATACAGACATAATAAACTCAGAG
>NZ_JBNRJY010000786.1:0-211 GCF_059414725.1 Wolbachia endosymbiont of Tuta absoluta | reverse complement strand
AATTTGATAACATCGGGCACAGATGAAGAATTAAAGATGGCGGCTGGTAGCGACTGGATGGCGTAAACGAGAGATCGATCCGTTCTTCCCAGAACAACTGCTACGTAATTGTAACAATTTCGCCATCTTGGAAACTCTTTTGTAAGCATTCTCGCCATTGACAACCAAATCGAGACCTTAGGGCGTGATTGGGCTGGTTGTTTGAACAACC
>NZ_JBNRJY010000785.1:0-558 GCF_059414725.1 Wolbachia endosymbiont of Tuta absoluta | reverse complement strand
GTGTAATTTTACTAGTGACCGATAGCAAAATAATCAATACGTGCTGGTGATAAGGAATAACATTCCCAAAAGGACATAGGTTGAAATATGACAGAAACAATCTTAGTTTCTATAGTAAATCAAATCAGCTGATCGATCTCTTACGGGGTAAGCGGAACGGCAACTCCGGCATTCAAAATAATCAAACCAAATCATTTATTTCTAAGTAGGAATTCACAAGATTCTATTTTAAAAAGTCAAATAATTACTTACATATAATTAAAAAAAGTAAACTTACAGTAATGTAACAAACAAAAACATGTAAAAATTTATAATCATGTAAAATTTTTGAAAATTTGCAAAAATTTTTCGAACGCGGGCAGAATATTAAACCTATGCCAAATTCATGGTTGAATATGATCTATCTATCTATCTACCTCATACATTGTGTTTCAGCAACAGTTGCTACTGACCAGACGAGTTTTATCTTTATAAAATTGATATAATTAAAGCAATTACACCTCCAAGTTTATTTGGAATAGATCGGAGAATAGCATAAGCGAATAAAAAATATCATTC
>NZ_JBNRJY010000784.1:0-492 GCF_059414725.1 Wolbachia endosymbiont of Tuta absoluta | reverse complement strand
CCATGGTAATAGTGGTTATCAAATTTTAGAAAATATGTATTTATTTTTTACACCTGACTTAGAACAAAAAAATTGAAATAATCGCACTTAAACTTATCCTAGGATCGATCAATATTTTCTTGGCTTAATTGCACACAATACCCACATAAAAATATTGAATTTGTACTGGATAAATATTCTGGAGATGATATCCTTAAAAACACTTTCAGTGATGTGTTGATTACTAGTTACGATATTCACAAGAACTGCCCATTTTTCTTCGAGATAATTAGTTGGCTACCAGCCAGCATTGTATTGTGATCGCACCCTCAAAATGCCAAAGTCAAGGCTGGTGTTTTGCTTGTCGCTGCCTTTGGTTATTCTTCAATTGTTGACGGTAGTTTTGTCACAGCTGCAATAATGTGAAGATTATTTTATTGGACGTAAAATATACATAGGCTCAAAAAACTAAAAAAGGTAATTTACCTTCTGATTAAATTAAATATCTACTTA
>NZ_JBNRJY010000783.1:0-433 GCF_059414725.1 Wolbachia endosymbiont of Tuta absoluta | reverse complement strand
GTCGAAAAACTCTGACACTAGGGTTCATGGGGTTGTTGGATGACTCGGTGACCCACACGAAAAGAAGAAGACTTAGATAGTTATTCCGACAACATCCTATATACCATGTTTATGCAAATAAATAATTATTGTATTGTATTGTATTGTATTGACTTAGTCTAAGGCAGCGTACAGCGCCCTATTCAGGATTCGTTTCTTCAAAAAACGCCCATCAATCTATCTACCAATTCACAAATAATATTGTATCTATATTGACATGTGTGACTTTATCAAAAGTTCCGAGGGTGTGACCTTCACGAAAGGTGTTTAGGTATTGACTTTTTGTATAGAATAGTAAAAATTTGCTGTAGATTGATGGTAAACAGGGCTTTTGCAATATTAGCGTCTATTGTGTCTGTAAGTTTGCTGCCTCATGTCTATCAATTCAGAGCCC
>NZ_JBNRJY010000782.1:0-748 GCF_059414725.1 Wolbachia endosymbiont of Tuta absoluta | reverse complement strand
ATATTTTACTATGGTTAACTAGTATAATAACCAATTGTTATACTAGAATTAAGGGATCGATCTCGAGTTGCCAATCTCGGCTCGAGATTGCATTCCCTAATTATAATTTATTTCGGAAAAAATATTTTTTTTGTGTTTTCTGTTTGTTCGAGTAAAATACTCACTGGAGATAAAAAGACACTAAATAATTTTCTGTGCGAATACCTAATTAAGCTTTGACAGTACTCAAATTAGCCACCATTTTCCACCACAACTGTTATCCGCGCCGTTTGTGTTGTGTTGTGTGGTTGTAGAGATATTTCCATTTCAGGTAAACAAACCTTTTATCGTGACTATATATCAAGTTTTTCATGAACTTACAATATGTATTACAAATCAAATTTGTTTCCAGACCACTATACCTAAGATCACAAATTAACTTTTTTTGCCGTGTGATGCCGGCTTAGAATAGCATCATCCCATTTCCTTCCCGTGGGAGTCGTAAGAGGCGACAAAGGGACTCGACTATACTCGATGACTAGACTTGGGTGTGTATTTCAATTTTCCGAATAACTCTCAAATATTTGCAGACGTGGAGTAAATGGGATTATAGGCGTGATTATGTGTATGTATGTATTTACAATTTAACTATATGCTACATAAGATGTCCCACATTCTTCACCACCTTGCCTTAAATGAACTCACGACTTCCCTACACTTATTATATACAATAGAACAATTACAGCCTAACACTATATTAATGTTTCAG
>NZ_JBNRJY010000781.1:0-790 GCF_059414725.1 Wolbachia endosymbiont of Tuta absoluta | reverse complement strand
GAAATTTCAAAGTTTATTTAAGCCACTTATAATTATTTTCTTACCTGTATTTCTGGTATTGAAGCAACCTAATTTAGGCACAGCTGTGATAATGTTTTTTATAGGAGCATCAATTATATTTACAGCAATAATGGAAAGATCGATCTCCCATACAACCAAAGTTGGTCGGCTGTGCTACATTTTGTATTAGAGGTCTAAATTTTTTTTTCATATTTTGACCTATGTTTCTTGGAGACAGTTTTTCAGTTTTATGGGCTGGTTCATTCCTTGAAAAGAACGCAGTTCTTTTCCTTACCCCCTGTAATATCAGCAATTAAAAACGCCAAACAATTTACTTAAACTACATTAAGTTTTTGGTACATTTGCTTGGTGCTTATAGCGTGATTGTGTTGTAAGTTGAACTTAGACATCTTCCGTCCGTCCTTGTCGAGCACGAAGCGCGCCTTGCAGCCGCCGCGCTTCGTGCAGCGCCAGGCGTTGCTCCTCTGGCTGCCATTGTTGCTGAACGAGTACCCGTTGACAAGCGCCAGCTTCCTCCCGTCTTTACTCTGTACCCATTCAATGCTATTCATGGTGGTTGCGGATGTAGTTGCACTGGGTGACGTGGTTGCACTGGTTGACATGGTTGCAGTGGTTGACATGGTTCCACTGGTTGACGTGGTTGCACCGGTTGACGTGGTTGCACGGGTTGACATGGTTGCACCGGTTGACGTGGTTGCACTGGTTGACATGGTGGCACGGGTTGATGTGGTTGCACTGGTTGACGTGGTTGCACCGGTTGAGGTGGTAG
>NZ_JBNRJY010000780.1:0-470 GCF_059414725.1 Wolbachia endosymbiont of Tuta absoluta | reverse complement strand
CCTGCCTACACGTGTATTGTCTTTCGGAGAAATTAAATTTACCTTTTAATATTGGTATTAATACGAAACTTGCTTGAAATAATATAATCCTAAACCAACTTTATTTTCTCTCTATGATAGATCGATCATAGATAGCAACCGGGACTGGCTTAACATGCCCTCCAAAGCACGGAACCATCTTACTTTTCGGACAATCAGGTGGTTCACTCTGCAATGTCCTAATCAGACCGGGAACAAATTCACAAAGTGATAAATATCAACTTTATGAGTGTCCCGCCGAGATCGATCAGCGAGCGCAGTGCAAGAGTGTTTGTTTACAAAGAACACTGCTGCCCATTCCCTAGGTTCATCCCTAGTAGAAATCTTTTAACAAAAAGGAAGGTAAAGGTAAAAATGATAAAAATGCCAATAAAATTACAAGACCTGAGAAGAAAGATATATACCAAAGCGAAAACAGAACCGGAATGGCG
>NZ_JBNRJY010000779.1:0-537 GCF_059414725.1 Wolbachia endosymbiont of Tuta absoluta | reverse complement strand
AAATAAAGCCGATTTAAAAAATATTTTATAAAATTAAGGGGTTAATTAAGCTTGTAATTAAGGTGTGTAACTTAATCCAAGTCCAAACCATCGCTGTCGGAAAGCATTGAAACGATCACCGAAAGTAGCTTCAAGTGTTATGATATTTGGGATCAGGCGATAGTGCACAGCGGTCTGAAAGAAGGGCGCATCACGATCCTTTCATCAAGCTGTTTCTGTAGAATTTGAAGCATATAGGGCTAAATACAAAATTATTGAGGATTTTTCATTATACACATCTATATTGAGGAAAGCTGATTGCTTAAAATGAATGTTTTATAAAATATTCATATCTGATGATGATTGATGCAATCGTATTGCTTTTCAATGAGATTGAAAGATTAAATCTTAATTATCGCATTCAACTGATTGATACATTAGAAGTATCAGTATGGGATCGATCTGGAGGAATACCGATGGCGAAGGCAGCCATCTGGCCTAATACTGACGCTGAGGTACGAAAGCATGGGGAGCAAACAGGATTAGATACCCTGGTAG
>NZ_JBNRJY010000778.1:0-281 GCF_059414725.1 Wolbachia endosymbiont of Tuta absoluta | reverse complement strand
AGAGCATAGAATGCTAACTTTCGACTTGAAAGTCACCAAATTTATCTTCTTTTTTAGAGTGATTTTCAATATAATTTTTTATCATTTCGTCAGTTACATTTCCGCTAGTCCTGACAAAGTAGCCTACTGCCCACAACCCAGTATCTCTTTTTTAGCTCTGGAAAGTTTTGCTGGATTTTTCTGGAACTTTTTCCTTTTATTAACTGCACTAACTTACTAATACTTAAGTATGGGGGTACAGAAACGTATACGTGTACATGACTTGACGCAACTCTACCTCT
>NZ_JBNRJY010000777.1:0-275 GCF_059414725.1 Wolbachia endosymbiont of Tuta absoluta | reverse complement strand
ATAACTGTTTGTTTATATAAGAACGATGTATGTACGATTACACATAAAAATTGTGGCCTCTACCATCCGTTACATTGATTGAAAATTAAAACACAAGAAAAAGCTCACTGTTGAATTTTGAAATAAACTTATCGTATACTTTTAGACTTTTAATACACACACACACATACACATATCACGCCTATTATCACTTGCGTGGTAGGCAGAGTGTAAACGGCCGCAAAAGAGGCAATTTACACCACGTCTGACTATATTTGAGGGTCATCCGGAAAATC
>NZ_JBNRJY010000776.1:0-464 GCF_059414725.1 Wolbachia endosymbiont of Tuta absoluta | reverse complement strand
TCAATGCTTGGATTTTCATCCCTCACTTGGGTTGTGCCACAGTGGTCCACAATATGATCGATCACGCTCTTACACAGGTGACTTCCAACGCTAAGGGCGGATGCAGACGCTCGCGCCGGCTAAACACGTGGACTGCGCAAGTACGAAATTATCTAAACTTGGCGACTGAGAATGCCATTGCGGTGGCCAAATGCTGGCAGTCAAAAATATAACTGAAAGATCGATCAAACGGCTAATCATTTGCTTGGAGAAATTGAAATGAATTTCCGACGTTTGATAAATCTTGGAATTACTGATATTTTGCTTTATTTTTTTTGTGCTTTTGTTAATATTGAGGATTATTTTCATGTGCCTCCTATATACTATGCTGTTACGAAGGGCACCACAGAAATGATAGAGCTTCTAATCGATAAAGGAGCAAGCATTAGTGGTTATTTTTCATATGCTGATAAAAAACGCACTCT
>NZ_JBNRJY010000775.1:0-459 GCF_059414725.1 Wolbachia endosymbiont of Tuta absoluta | reverse complement strand
GTGAACAATTCCTGGTCTTGTATTTGTATATGGAATTTTGCCAAGGTGAGCGATCGATCCTCGTAAAACGGGGTCGCATAAACTCGTATTGTTATGATATATTATGATTCCTCTATTTTCATACACTTAGCCCCATAACTTACGTGAATTGTATTGTATGTAATTTAAAACCAAAGTACACAACATTTCTTTTTGAATTTAATATTCCTTCAATACATTTTCTTCTGGTAATTGGTAAATATAATATTTAGTATACAATTCAAATTCAATTTCTTGTTTACATCAAAGAATACATATATATATACAGTATAAACAGATTATACTGTTTACATTTTAATCCTGTGACTTTCTTTTGACAGAATCCTTCTAAAAATCAAAGTGTTTTATTATAACCAAAATACTGTGCTGTAAGTGGGTGCGCACAATATGCGACAAAAATTGTTCAAACGAAAATGTTCA
>NZ_JBNRJY010000774.1:0-660 GCF_059414725.1 Wolbachia endosymbiont of Tuta absoluta | reverse complement strand
GTAATACTCACGGTGACCATGAGCGTAGACTCCGCGTTTGCGACCAACACAAACACGTCTGCGTCCAGGCAGTATTTGTCGATCGATCGTATCTTTATTGAATTTGTTGTGTGTGACATTTAAAAAACAACGGAATTTGTTATCTCTACATCGAAATTCATAATACTGCAATTTGGATTCATAATGACAAATGAATAATCATAGAATGCCCGCTATAAAAGTGATGATGTTGTAGATTTAAGCTCAATTAAATTCACAATTTACATACTAGTAATCAAATAGTGAAATCACAAGACGGCAAAGAGAAAGACTCCAAAGAACAAAGAATGAAATATGTCAAAATTATTTTGAGGTTCCATTGCAACTGAAACATTTGCGCAGAAATACTATTGTCATTCCAGTGCCCAGACACTGGAAATTGATTGTAAACAGCACGCTATACAACAATTTCGATTAAAAAACTGTTCAAGCACTGGAATGACACTAACCCACTCTCCAGTGTTATTCCAAGACTGGATCGATCGACAAATACTGCCTGGACGCAGACGTGTTTGTGTTGGTCGCAAATGCCGAGTCTACGCTCATGGTCACCGTGAGTATTACTGAGTACATCAACAGCACCACAGTCCACTACTGGACATGCGCCTACTGGTAGGTAGC
>NZ_JBNRJY010000773.1:0-938 GCF_059414725.1 Wolbachia endosymbiont of Tuta absoluta | reverse complement strand
TATTAATTTGTACACATGATTATTTATTGACTATTAAATTGAGTTGCTTTTATTTAGATAGGTTTATACCTCGCATACCTATCTCAATATTATCCGTTCTCGTTAAAAGTCTACAAACGATGTTGATAGATTTCTTTATTAATATTTTTATTTTCCAAAATTAGTGAATCTTCTACTGCCTGAACAGCTGCTGCAATTCCGTAGTGAATAAAACGATCGATCCTGGCCCTATTCCAACTTTCACTGCATCAACACCAGCATCAATCAACGCTTCAGCAGCCTCCTTTGTTGTAATATTTCCGCCGATTAATTGACATCTCTATTTTATTGAGTATTTCTTTACCAAGAAATTGGTGTGGCGCTGGTTGCAATTTTTTACTCGAATAGCTTGGCGGCGAAAAGGTTAAAAGTCTACAAACGATGTTGATAGCTTTAATTTCTTAACATGGAAACATATTGAGATGTTCGTTTAACAAAGTTTTACCATTAGACTACATGTATTTGAAATAAATGTTTTAAGTTACATACATACATACATATATCACGCCTATATCCCTTGCGGGGTAGGCAGAGCGGAAAAAAACAAAAAACGGTCACTCATGCCACGCCTGTCAAACATTGAGGGTCATTAAGATAATTGTATATCACTATAGTGACAGATTGTCAGCACATCGCCTTAAATTGCAATACACACAATCGAGTCCCTTAGTCGCCTCGTACGACTCCCACGAGCAAGAAATGGGGTGATGCTATTCTAAGCCGGCATTTTAAGTTTCAGATAAAAGGAAATTACAAATTCCGATCGATCGTACGCATCGCCATACCTCGCAAATTGCTCCCATCGGTGGGATGTAAGGCTACCCTACATGGGTTTTGTGATGCCTCGGAGCGAGGGTACGCGGCAGCTGTCTATTTGCGGACAGTCAGTTCAACGGGAA
>NZ_JBNRJY010000772.1:0-1028 GCF_059414725.1 Wolbachia endosymbiont of Tuta absoluta | reverse complement strand
GAATAGTAATCTGTGATATATGCTCCTTTATCTGATAACAATAGCAAATCATTATTGAGTTTTAAAAAAAGCACCTTATCTGAATCAAATGTGAAACAATTATAATGATTTAACAGATCGATCTCGCTTATTATGTAGGACGCCCTAGTCCTTTGTATTATGCTGAACGATGGTCGAAAGAGTTGGGTGGTGCGCAGATTTATCTTAAACGTGAAGACTTGAATCATACAGGCTCGCACAAGGTCAACAATACCATCGGTCAGGCATTATTGGCGAAGCTTTCTGGAAAGAAACGTATTATTGCAGAAACAGGTGCGGGGCAACATGGTGTTGCAACAGCAACCATCGCAGCACGTTTAGGTCTCGAATGCGTTGTCTTTATGGGTGCTGAAGATGTTAAACGTCAGGCGATGAATGTCTATCGTATGCGTTTGCTCGGAGCAACTGTTGTTCCTGTAGAAAGTGGCTCTAAAACATTAAAAGATGCCATGAACGAAGCAATGCGAGATTGGGTCACCAATGTTGACTCAACTTATTATGTCATTGGTACAGTTGCAGGTCCGCATCCGTATCCACAATTGGTACGTGATTTTCAGTCGATTATAGGTCGTGAAGCACGTCAACAAATTCAACAGCAGGCAGGTCGTTTACCTGATGCCTTGGTTGCATGTGTGGGTGGTGGTTCAAATGCGATGGGCTTGTTCTACCCATTCTTAAATGATCGATCAGAATTGCTTAAATTAGCCTTCCCATTTTTTGAAAATGAGACAAGCATTTACACCGCCAAAACCGAAACTGTTACTCATCACAGTATTCAATTTTGCGTCACGTTTTTCAAGTACGATGTCATAACCTTTTGCACCTTCATCAAGTTCAGTCACATTGATGTTTGGTGCGATAAAGTCGTTTTGCATCATCAATACAGAGTAAATTGCTTCTTGAACACCAGCAGCACCTAAGCTATGACCTGTCATAGATTTGGTTGAGCTGAGTGGAGGTACATTGCCTTCACCGAACGCACGTCCCAT
>NZ_JBNRJY010000771.1:0-440 GCF_059414725.1 Wolbachia endosymbiont of Tuta absoluta | reverse complement strand
GGTGAGAAACGTAGTCCTGAAACAAGTAATATGAATTATATAAATGCAGGTGTTGCTTATCATTCTGATTCTCGTAAAGTGAGCTTAACATATTTTAGTAGTAGCAGGGATATTGTAGGCAAAGGTATACTCCTTTCTTTTATCTTGTTAGCACTAAAGATCATCAATATCACATAATGTTAGGCGGGTTTCAAACAGATCTCATTATGTAGTCGCAGGTTCAACACGGACGTGACGTGGCGTATAGCCTTACTATGCTTGGATTTCATAGAAGTTGAATCTTTTGAAAGAAATGTATTTACTTTCTTTTTACGTTCAAATTGTTTATTTTTTGCTGCTAAACATTCACATCTCTTTGAGGGTACTTATGTACTTTGGTTCTTTAAAACCGTCAATCCTACCTTTATTAAAAGCAACGGCATTTCGTTTTCATTCAACGT
>NZ_JBNRJY010000770.1:0-485 GCF_059414725.1 Wolbachia endosymbiont of Tuta absoluta | reverse complement strand
TTTTCAGCGATAATACGTAATCAAATAGGTAAATATCGAACTATTTATTGTGATTATGAAAAAAGAGATTTTGATTCATTGGCTAAATATGCGTTGACAACGGTTATAGATGGATCGATCGTTATGTTCAGGTTCTTGATTAAATGACAGCTCGTGTCTTGTTATGTAATTTTACGATGATTAAATTGGAGCACACAACGCGACTTAAACCTGTTCTCATATTTTCAGACAATCACAGGATGTTAAAATAAGATAAATATGTTTTAAGGGGCGAAATGTAATAAAATAAATAAAAAATAATCATTAAAACTGAACAAACGACTTCAAGGGGCGCTAAAGTATAAGGGTGAATATTCGGGGGGTCGAAAATTGCGGTCACACGTTAATTACTCTTAAAATACACAACGCACAGTTTTAAACTTGATACCATTCGCTCAAATGTTTAATTAACTACTCGGAAATCAAAAAATAATCCACAAATTATT
>NZ_JBNRJY010000769.1:0-360 GCF_059414725.1 Wolbachia endosymbiont of Tuta absoluta | reverse complement strand
GTCGGTCTGTCTAGCTGGAATTATTAGACCCCGTTTTGGAACGTCCGTTAGAAGGTGGATATTTGGCAGGGAAGACTATTCCTAAGGAACATAGGAAAGATACTTTAAATAAGTTTAGAAAGGATAGAATATATTCTTCGCCATATCTGGTCAATTTAGTCGCCATTGTTTTCGTCGTCGCCTTATTTTGACAGAAAACGCGAATTTTGCGTCATATTATAATTTTTATATCTTGAATACCCTTAAGCAGCACCTTCCACAATCTCGAAAAAAATATTAAAGACTTTTTTGCACTCAAATCTTTTACTCTGCTCTTCTCATATTCTGTATAAATCTCTTTTGTAATTAAAAAACGGCATA
>NZ_JBNRJY010000768.1:0-490 GCF_059414725.1 Wolbachia endosymbiont of Tuta absoluta | reverse complement strand
GATCGTTTTTTTATCGTCTCCTATGCCAATTTCTTGATTGATAACGGTAAAGTCTGACCAATCCTTAAAACGAAATCCTATTGCTTTACCTTTTCGTGCCTGAAAAAATGTTATGAGTTCTGTTAGCTGCTCGTTTGACCTAACTCCATAAGCTATGTTATACCTGGCACGTGCACGAGACCAATTGATATTGCGCTGCTCACAACCATTATGAGTTGTTACAACGTCAGTGGAAAATTCAGGTCCTCCAGTAGAGCCATAAGATATATTTTCTGGAAATCTAATTTCTGTAAATGACATATGCCCTCCTGTAAAAATAAAGTTGAGTTGATATAGATGAAGTAGGAAAGATCTTAAATTTTTGAAGCTGCTTTATCAATCAGGCTATAAATTTTAAATCCCGTTTCTTCTAGAAAAGTAAAGGTGTTGTTTTCTCCTACCTTACCTTTCAGTTCGTTAATGTCTTGATGACTCTGCGTTAACTGATATA
>NZ_JBNRJY010000767.1:0-439 GCF_059414725.1 Wolbachia endosymbiont of Tuta absoluta | reverse complement strand
CAAACAGCGCCTACAATTGCCAAGGTTAATAAGCTTTGCGGAGGGCCTGATATTATCTCCCTAATACGTGGCATCAAAGATGATAAAATATCCTGTGGCATGTTATCAATAATAAATGCCCAGCCGACATTGTATTGATCGATCGGCCATTTCTCGCGAGATTATAAAGATTTGTGCTCAACTAATTATATGAATGAATTAAGTCAATTAATGTATGATACGTTGCAAAAAAATCCTTGTGGTTTCGCGACAAACGTCTTGGCCGCTTTCGCGCCGCAGCTAAGGGAAGGAAAAAAAAGAAAAATCTTTCGCGAGAATCACGCACGGATAAATAAATTATTCGCAATCCCAGAATCTAAGTTTTCAGTATCCAAAATGGTGACAATTATATAGCCTTCTGTAAACCTCTTCATTTTGTGCTGTAGGCGGAAGTCAATGT
>NZ_JBNRJY010000766.1:0-3691 GCF_059414725.1 Wolbachia endosymbiont of Tuta absoluta | reverse complement strand
AGCATAATATACTGTTTATCAATGCCAACATATTCAGCCATCAATTTTCTAACTTTGTTATTGCTGCCATATGGCAAAAAATATCTTAATAAAAGCTGTTACACTATTACTAGCAAGATATCAATCACGCTCTATTGGATCTACATTTTGATTTAAAATCGCCTATTTTCTTGCACCTTTTTGCCATTCATAGAATGTTAACTTTAAACCTCTTGGCTACAAATGCTCTACTTTCCCCTACATCCAATGCTTTTTTCCTTAAATCATAACTATATGCTGCTGGCATTCACATCTCCTCACTACTTTACCTATTCCATCATGTTCCGACTATTAGGAAAAGAGCTATAATTTTCAACACTAACAAAACTACTTCCTAATCTTTTACACAGCAACCTATCGAACCTCCAACTTCAGAAAAATAGTTGAAAGACAATCAAGGAAACAAACCTCTCTTCTTCATTTTGATTGGTTTCTTATTTCTCTAAAGTTTTAATGTATTCCGTTAAAGCCCTGAATCCAATGTTAGAAACTGTATCTTTTGTTATAAAGGCTATTTCCCTCAATTTTTGATGTAAACTAGGTGGCAACCTTAACACTGACTGTGCTGGCTCTGATTTTCTAACAGTAGATAAGGCTTCCTCATAAACAGATTCAATTTCCCTAATTGCTTTTAAGTCTGCTGATTCAACAATTGCCATACCTTCGCCATAGGCATCTTCAATTGCAATTCGCTGACTCAAAAAACTATCGAACCTTGTTAAGTGTTCAAAACAGCTTAAAAAAGCATCACATTTCTCAATTCCTTTTTTGGTTACAACTGGATTAGTATTCATTTGATTAAGTAGGATTCTTGCTTGAAAGTTTTTGTTACAACTTTGAGCACCGTTAACTAAGTTGCTCAGAGTGTTAAACGTCAACATATCAGCTGCAGATGGAAGAATCGGAAATATAGCTAGATTAGCTAATGATAAGGCAGCCCTTAAAGTTTCATCTACTCTTCTTGCGTCAACAATAATATCTTGATATTTGGACTGTAAAGCTTGTAGCTCATTTCTGATTACTACACCAATGTTAATTTGGCCTAACACCTTGTGAATACTGTTAATTTTCGGTAAACTTTTGTCCTTGTCTCGCTGGGATGCCCACAAGGTAGCTAGCATTAATGGGTCAAGATCATAGAGAAGGACATTTCTACCTTCCCTAGCACGCATCACCGCTATATTTGTGGCTATGGTCGTTTTACCAGTACCACCTTTTTGACCACCAACAACTATTATCATAACACACCTCGTAATATTTTAATTCACTTGGCGTCTACTAAAAAATCAATAAGGGCAGTTTACATAATCCCATTTCAATGTTCAAGAAAAAGTGCTCCGGTGCTCATTCTTTGTTTATAAATAATATTCTTGATTCAATCCTTTGCTTTCTTCTCAATATATCTACATATCAGAATAGACAGCTCATATAATACCAACATTGGAATTGCAAGCCCTACTTGGCTTAGTACATCAGGTGGAGTTAAGATTGCAGCAATAATGAAAATTACCACTATCGCAATTCTCCGTTTATTTGACAAACTTTGTGCAGTGATTAGCCCTACTCTCACCATTAAGGTTAGTATGACTGGAATTTGAAATGCAGTACCAAAAGCGAACGCGAATTGAAGAACAAGGTCTAAATATTCACTAACTGATGGCATAAACTCTATTGGTATACCGAAAGATTTACCGCTATGTTCAAAAGCAATAAAAAATTTCCAGGCTAAGGGAAATATGTAGTAGTAAACTACAGCGGCTCCCGTTACAAACAAAACCGGTGTTGCAATTAAGTATGGCAATAACACTGCCCTTTCTCTTTTATATAAGCCAGGTGCTAGAAACATATAGAATTGCCATGCAAACACAGGAAAAGAAAACAACAGTGCACTCATTATTGCAACCCTGAGATATACAAAAAACGCTTCTGTTAAGTCTGTATAGATTAGAGAAAAATCATTGCTATCTTTTGTAACTTCTATTAAAGGTGCAAGTAAAAAGCGGTATATATTTTCTTTAAAGTAGTAACAAAACCCGAAGGTAACACAAAAAAATAGAAAGCAAAAAATAACCCTTTTTCTAAGTTCCGCAAAGTGCTCATAAAATGAAGCATATTTTTGTGAGTTTTCGTTCATACTTTACAATAAAGCTATATCTAACATTCTCAGTGAAAAAGCCCATTCATTATCGTACCACGCTGCAACTCTACAGATATCACCTGTGACATATGTACCAGCTAAATCCACAATTGCACTATAAGGGTTATGGACAAAGTCTATTGAAACTAAAGGCTCGTTACATACGGAAAGCACATGATTTGCTGAATTCTTAAACATTTCATTTATTTCTCCAGCTGTTACCTTCTTATCAGTCGTAAATTTAAAATCAACCATAGAAACGTTGCTAACCGGAACTCTAATAGCAGTACCATCTAGCTTACCCTTTAACTGAGGAATGACAGAACCAATTGTTTTTGCTGCTCCAGTTGTAGTTGGCACCATAGAAAGGCCACAAGCTCTTGCCCTACGTAAGTCTCTATGGTTGCCATCAAGAATATTTTGATCATTCGTATAGGCATGTATAGTGGTCATAAAACCGCTTTTTATACCTAAATTGGAGTGTAAAACGTGTACAATCGGAGCCAGACAGTTTGTAGTACAAGAACCTGCTGAGATCACTTTATGCTCCTTTTTTAGCATATCGTTATTTACGCCGTAAACTACAGTTACATCAGCATCTGAAACTGGAGCAGAGACAATTACTCTCTCTGCATTATGCTTTGCTGCTTCCGCACGCTTGTTGAATGCACCAGTGCATTCAAGCACTACATCAACATTCCAAGGAATATTTTCAGGGCTACGTTCTCTATATAAAGAAAATTTCCTGCCATTTATAGATAGCCAATTTTCAGACTCGTTAAAATCAATATCGCCGTTAAATTTGCCATGAACAGAGTCATATTTAATCAAATGTGCATGCTGCTCAGCACTGAGCGACCCATTTACCGCCACAACTTCTATTTGCTCGCTATAGTTTTCTACTTCAAAAATAGCACGCAATACACTTCTGCCTATTCTACCAAGACCATTAATTCCTACACGAATTGTCATTTTTCCATCTTAAAAGTTTAATTATACGGAATATTGCCTGATATTTCATTCTATTCTTTTAGTTGTTAATCCTAATGTTATAATATATTGATTGACTAAAGAAACTGTATCACTTAATTAATAATGTCTAAATTTTAACTTGGAGTAGGTTATGCATGGATTACCAATGACAAATTCAGATAATCAGTATCAGCAAAGAAAAATAGAAGCATTGCAAAAAGAAAATAAAGGACTGTCAGAAAAAGTGAAAACACTACAGAAAATGTCAGTGCTGCAAAATGAAATGCTAGTAATGCTACAGTGGAAATCAATAACAGAGAAACTGCGCACAGAAATATTAAAAAAACTGCTAGAAGCACCTCAAGAAGCAGCAGCATTTCAATTAGAAGAAAGAGATGAAGATCGATCATTTTTGTCGTTTCCTGCCATATTTTTCTTGGAGAAAGTTGTTCCGTATCATCATCCACCGTCTTACTAAGAATATCCAGGTTTGTGCCTCACTGCCCATAAAAAAACTAACTTCCTCTCCTAAGTATTACGTCG
>NZ_JBNRJY010000765.1:0-322 GCF_059414725.1 Wolbachia endosymbiont of Tuta absoluta | reverse complement strand
GTAAAAAAGAATTACCTCCTGAAAAACACATGTTGCTTAGCATAACTGAAATAGAAAAGCGCCTAAATCTTGATCGATCATTATTGATTGTCTGTTTGTCGTGATTGGAGAATATAATTAGAGTAGAATTTCATGTAAAAGCAGAAACATGCCTGGGCATCCATTGTTGCGTCACGAAGTTTTCCTTTAGGAATCAAGCTTTTTTCCCGGGTAAAAGGCACCTAAAACCTATCTTTTTTATCAAATTATCTAATTAAAAACGCATCAAAATCCTTTGAGTGGTTTAAAATATCTGAGCATACAATGGGACATTATCCACGGG
>NZ_JBNRJY010000764.1:0-634 GCF_059414725.1 Wolbachia endosymbiont of Tuta absoluta | reverse complement strand
CAGAAAAATCCCCCCGCCTTAGTCCATCATGCATCTCTGTAATAGTGAGCCTTCTCAATTCATTCATTAATATTCAATTTAGCAAGGTGTTAATTATAACAACAATAGGGCAGAAAATCTATATATTTATGATCGATCAGTACCCGGAGTACTGCGAAAACGTGTGAAATAAAATAACAATGCGCAGTCACGCGCGGCGTCGTACGAAGAATGCTGTATTTTGTTTTTTCTTTTGAATCAACGCCGAACCAGCCAGTCAGCATTTCTGTTGTGCACTTTGCACTTTGGCCTTTTGTGATATATTTTTTAAATTATTAATAGCCAGTTTTGGACGAAGGATCTAAAGTTCAATCTGCCAGTTCAATCTGCGTACCGGTTTTCTATCAGGACAATTCAAATTTGTTATAAAATGAAGAAAATGGTTATATACAATTTTTTTTTTTTACAATGTTGTCAACAATGGTTAGTACTATACATACAATCATAAATATATCGGAACGTTGTGGTATAAAAGAAGACGTAGTGACTGGTGTAGAAAAGGGTATGCTTAGATGGTTTGGTCATGTAGAGAGGATGAATGAAAGAAGATTAACGAAACAGGTGTATATGGCAAGTGTGGATGGGAACGTCGGAA
>NZ_JBNRJY010000763.1:0-245 GCF_059414725.1 Wolbachia endosymbiont of Tuta absoluta | reverse complement strand
ATAATTTCAACTTAACTGTTACGGTTAGTTTGATACTAAGTATAGCATATCTAGTATCAAACATCGATAAGTTTGTCAATCAACCTAATAATGGTACTGATCGATCCCTTGAGCTTTTATCTGTGGCATTAAAAATAATAGGAACAATTCCTTGATTCAATTTATCTAAGTAACCTTCAATCGAGTTTACGTCGTGCGAAAGAAGTCGTAGGCATCAGCTATCGAAAATAAAGTGGCTGAAAATT
>NZ_JBNRJY010000762.1:0-350 GCF_059414725.1 Wolbachia endosymbiont of Tuta absoluta | reverse complement strand
TCCGGAGCTAACGCGTTAAGTCGACCGCCTGGGGAGTACGGCCGCAAGGTTAAAACTCAAATGAATTGACGGGGGCCCGCACAAGCGGTGGAGCATGTGGTTTAATTCGATGCAACGCGAAGAACCTTACCTACTCTTGACATCCACGGAATTTGGCAGAGATGCCTTAGTGCCTTCGGGAACTCTGAGACAGGTGCTGCATGGCTGTCGTCAGCTCGTGTTGTGAAATGTTGGGTTAAGTCCCGCAACGAGCGCAACCCTTATCCTTTGTTGCCAGCGGTCCGGCCGGGAACTCAAAGGAGACTGCCAGTGATAAACTGGAGGAAGGTGGGGATGACGTCAAGTCATCA
>NZ_JBNRJY010000761.1:0-307 GCF_059414725.1 Wolbachia endosymbiont of Tuta absoluta | reverse complement strand
TCCGGAGCTAACGCGTTAAGTCGACCGCCTGGGGAGTACGGCCGCAAGGTTAAAACTCAAATGAATTGACGGGGGCCCGCACAAGCGGTGGAGCATGTGGTTTAATTCGATGCAACGCGAAGAACCTTACCTACTCTTGACCTCCAGAGAACTTAGCAGAGATGCTTTGGTGCCTTCGGGAACTCTGAGACAGGTGCTGCATGGCTGTCGTCAGCTCGTGTTGTGAAATGTTGGGTTAAGTCCCGCAACGAGCGCAACCCTTATCCTTTGTTGCCAGCGATTCGGTCGGGAACTCAAAGGAGACTGC
>NZ_JBNRJY010000760.1:0-501 GCF_059414725.1 Wolbachia endosymbiont of Tuta absoluta | reverse complement strand
ATACTCCAGACCCTCGAATGGTGATAATAAATAGCCTATGTCCGTTCTCGGTATGCTAGCAATCTCTGTGCCAAGTTTCATGAAGATCGATCCCACAGGCAAACCTAGAATAGTGGTTTTGTGGGGCTATTTATTAGTTTTAAGAATACTTAAGTGATAAATATTGTGTATTCTCCAATAAATAAAATAAAATTAATAAATTCATTCATCCAACTAAACGTGGACTGCGACTTTTATGTTGTTAGCCCTTCGTCACTCTAGAACTGTTGAAACATTAATCCGAGAATACTTTTATTCGCGTCTTCAATATACTCTCCTAACCCTACATACATCATACATCAGCCTATTGCAGTCCACTGCTGGACGTAGGCCTCCCCTAGGGTACCCCATACGGGCAAGATCGATCATCATGACTATACATACGTTTAACTGTCCCTTTAGGTAATTAGATATAATGAAATCTACTTTAGAAAAATAACCTGCAGCTTTTTCTCTGTAAAG
>NZ_JBNRJY010000759.1:0-330 GCF_059414725.1 Wolbachia endosymbiont of Tuta absoluta | reverse complement strand
CTATTGCTCTTTTGTTTGCCTATATGCATACAATGTTTCTCAGTAAAGGATATGAGCTGGCTGCACATTATATTAGCGAAGCTATGCCTTCTGTGTTACTCACTGTTTTCTTTTTTATCGCTTGGTTTATATATGATCGATCCAAGAACAATAAAAAAATAAGTAGTAGTGGTATATTTTTTGGACCCCTGAACTATAAAACGAGCAAGAATATTAAAATCTTTTTGAATTTTATTCGTATTATTCTAATCGTAAAATTTGTAAAGCGTTATGTCCATACTTAATACTTACTGACTGATATATTTGAAAAAATATTGACCTGGTAAAAGC
>NZ_JBNRJY010000758.1:0-445 GCF_059414725.1 Wolbachia endosymbiont of Tuta absoluta | reverse complement strand
GGGTATGATGACCTTGAGAACAAATTTGGCAGGTTTTTGGTGAAAAACAAGGATTTCCCTGGCCATGATCGATCCAGGAACCTGCGTCACGCGCTCTAATATGAAGAAATGCTAGTAACTCTCTGCTGTTCATTTATTGAGTTGACAATTGGTTTTTCTGCTCCATCAACTTTAGTATTGGAACGATGCCTGTATCTCTAATAGTTTAGCTGGGCTCCTGATGGTACACCTGGTGGTCTACATAAGGTATTCCAGATCGATCCAATATTACAAATATTAACACTATGTGTAACAATAAGCAAATTGACATTGTAAATGATATTAGATACTTAACCTTTTCACCGCCATAGACGGGTATAGCCGACAACCCGCGACTTGCCGTCAGCGCCACGGTCGGGTACAGCCGACAAAACGTCGTTAAAGTTTATGTTCATAAACTAGCATT
>NZ_JBNRJY010000757.1:0-325 GCF_059414725.1 Wolbachia endosymbiont of Tuta absoluta | reverse complement strand
ACAAATCGAGCTCTATAATTTATTGACACTTTTTAGCACTTTTAATGAAGTTTACTTTTTATTTGCAATGCTTAGTTACAAATGCACTCTTTGCATGTAGTTCAGTCGCGGAATTTCGGCCCTTGCTTTATTAAATGACTTTTAAAAAATCCACGCATATACCGTATCCTATAAAATTTTAAATTTCGCAAATAAACTTTACCTACGCAGCTGAGCCCCGCGACCGTTAGATATAAAGTAGGTATGTATATTTTTTTCAAAGAGGAAATAATATTAACACCAGTTATGTTAGAATTATCTGTCTCATTTTTTTATTAGACTGATC
>NZ_JBNRJY010000756.1:0-11647 GCF_059414725.1 Wolbachia endosymbiont of Tuta absoluta | reverse complement strand
AGATCTGTTAAAAGTAAAATCAAACTTCTTAATAAGGGTAAATTAAGCGAAAAATTTGTGTTTCATGTTGATTTTGCATCAGAAGCTGCAAAAAGATCGATCCCCATAATATTATATGTGCAGTATTTAAGGCTTTTGATGTTATGTTATCTCCTCGCCAAGTGGCAGGTAAGAGGGGTAAAAAGATTAGTGAGATAGTTGGAAATAGGTAAACTATGAATGATGCTGTAAAATTAAATTCTATATTTACCAAATTATCTAAGAAAAAGAAGCCTAAATTATTAGGTAGAGGTATTGGTTGTGGTAAAGGTAAAACATCTGGTAGGGGGCATAAAGGGCAAAAAGCGAGAAGTGGCGTTTCTATAAATGGTTTTGAAGGTGGACAGCAGTCTATATATACTCGTTTACCTAAAAGAGGTTTTAAGCCTATACGCAAAAACTTATACTCTATATTTAATGTTGGGGATGTACAGCGCTTAATGGAAGCTAAAAAAATAGTCAAGGATTCTATCATAGATAAGGAGCTACTGCATAAGTTAGGTTTTATCAGATCTGTTAAAAGTAAAATCAAACTTCTTAATAAGGGTAAATTAAGCGAAAAATTTGTGTTTCATGTTGATTTTGCATCAGAAGCTGCAAAAAGATCTGTAGCTTCAGTTGGTGGTAGTGTAGAAATACTATCGTAAATCATGAACAGTAAATTTGCATTTAATAGTTTGGATTCTACGCTGTTATATAAAAGTGATTTACTAAAGCGTATATTTTTTACTCTAATGGCTTTAGTTTGTTATCGTTTAGGCACTTATGTTCCTATTCCTGGAATTAATCTTGATATAATCAATGATATATTTCCAAAAGAGAGTTCTGGTGTTTTTGGAGTATTTAATTTATTTTCTGGTGGCGCTTTAGCTAGAATGACGATCTTGGCGTTAAACGTTATGCCATACATAGTTGCATCCATAGTTATGCAATTATTATCTTCTGCCGTTAAAGGAATCAATGAAATTAAAAATGACGGAGAGTTGGGACGTCGAAAGATGAACTCTTATATACGCTATATGACTATAGTGTTTTGTATCTTTCAATCAATTACGATCTTAATAGGGTTAGAAAGAATGAATAGGGAAGGGGTATTAGTTGTAGTTGAACCTGGTATTATGTTTCGTACTATAGGTGTCTTTAGCCTTTTAGGTGGAACTATATTTTTAATATGGCTTGGTGAGCGGATCAGTGTGAGCGGTATAGGCAATGGTATCTCATTAATCATTTTTACTGGCATAACATCTGAATTACATAATGCTTTATCATCTCTGCTAACATTAAATAAAAATGGTAGTATGTCGTTTTTCATTACCCTTTTTGTTATAGCATTGTTTTTTTTACTGCTCCTTTTAGTCATTTTTACAGAATCTTCTTATAGAAAGGTAATTGTTCAATATCCCAAAAAACAGTTTAAAAAATTACATAATGATGATTTTACTTACATTCCATTGAAGATCAATTTATCTGGTGTAATACCAACTATTTTTGCTAACGCAATTTTATTAACGCCTATTTCAATTGCAAATTTCTATAAGGGTCATGCCATTGCTGATTTTATTTTAAACTACTTTATGGAAAATAAAGTGATGTACATTATAACTTACTTAATACTCATAGTACTTTTTAATTTTTTCTATACCAATTTTATATTTAATCCAGAGGAAAATGCTGATTTTCTTAGGAAAAATGGTGGTTTTATTCCTGGTAGAGGGCCTGGAAAACATACTTCTGATTATCTTCAAGATATAGTTTTTAAATTAACATTTATTGGGTCTGCGTATTTGGTGGTAATATGTACTATACCTGAAATTATGAGGTATCATTATGATATACCATTTATTTTTGGTGGGACGAGCTTGCTGATTATAGTTAACGTTATTACTGATACTATTATGCAAGTACAATCTTATGTTTTTTCAAATAGGTACGATAGTTGGATAAAGAAATATGAGTCTAAAACAAGGAAGCTAAAGTGATTATTACAATTTTTGGTCCTCCTGGCTCTGGTAAGGGTACTCAGTCCAGTTTGTTAATAGCAAAGTATAATTTTAAATTAGTTTCAGTAGGAGATTTATTAAGGAATATTATATCTAGTGGGAGTAAATTAGGTAAAGGAATAAAGGATACTGTTGAATCTGGTAATTTAATTCAAGATGAAGTTATATGTAAATTATTGTGTGACCAGCTTGCATTAATAGATGGTGATTTTTTGTTAGATGGTTTTCCAAGAAATTTAAATCAAGCTCATTTTTTAACTCAAGTTTTGCAAAATAGATGCAATAGGGATGTTGATCTTGTAATTGAGTTGCAGCTTGACGATAATATTGCAATTGATAGATTAAAAGATCGTCTTACTTGTTTGGATTGTAAAAGTATATATAGTATATCTTCTTTTAAGAATACTACTTGTGCTAAATGTAAAAGTACGAGATTGGAGAAGAGAATTGATGATGCTAATATGCTTGCAATTAATAAGAGGATAAGAGAATATCATTCTCAGATAGAGGGTTTGCGCGAGTATTATAAGGACAAGTTGTTAACAATTAACGCTAATTTGAGTGTTGATAGAGTAATGCAAGAGATTGAAAGTAAAATTTCTTGTAATTTGATTTGACTATAAGTTGTTTTATGGTATAAATTAAGAGTTATTATTAATAAAGTATCGAGGTATCAGTGGCACGTATTGCAGGCATAAATGTTCCAGTGAAGAAGTGTGTTCCTTTTGCATTAACTTATATACATGGTATAGGTATTACTACTGCGAATATAATTTGTCGTAGCTGTAAAATTGATGAGCGTAAGCGTGTTTTAGAATTACAAGATGAAGATATAGAGAAAATTAGTAGTTTTATTAGGCAAAAATATGTCATAGAGGGTGAGCTCAGAAAAAAAGTAGCTATGGATATAAAATCTTTAATGGAAATCGGTTGCTATAGAGGATTAAGGCATAGAAAAGGTTTGCCTGTGAGGGGACAAAGAACCCATACTAATGCTAAAACTCGTAAAGGCAGATCTAAATTGCCTATTGCTGGAAAAAAATAAAATTTGTTATTATCGTGAGTTTTTATGAAAAAAGTTAAAACGGTTGGTAAGAATACAAAAAGGTTTATTACTGGTATTGTCCATATTCGTGCAACTTTTAATAATACTTTTGTAAATGTGACTGATGTTTGTGGTAATACGCTTTACCAGACTTCTGTTGGTGCATGTGGTTTTTCTGGTTCGAGAAAATCCACACCTTATGCTGCAGGTAAGGTTGCCGATTCTGCTGCGAAGAAAGTAATAGAGAGATTTGGTATGAAGGTTGTTTCTGTAATAATTCGTGGTCCTGGTTTTGGTGCAGAAGCTGCAGTTAAAGCACTTCGGAATTGTGGATTGACTGTCACTTCAATTGCAGATAAAACGGCGATACCTCATAATGGGTGTAGACTAAGGAAAAAAAGAAGAGTATAGGATATTTGGAAGGTTTTTGTATGTATTATAGTGATAATGTCTCTTTCTGTGGAAATTTAGATAGATTAACTAAGCCTAATGCGATTAAGGTAATATCAGGTGATTCAAGTAAAAAAAGTGATATAGTTCTAGAACCTTTGGAAAGTGGTTTTGCTTTAACGTTGGGTCATGCATTAAGGCGTGTAATGTTGTCTTCTCTTCGCGGTAGTGCTGTTTATGGAATAAAAATTGAAGGCGTGAATCATGAATTTACTTCGATCCAAGGAGTTAGGGAAGACATAACTGATATAGCATTAAATATGGGCATGTTGAGATGTAAGTTAAATAACACGTCTAATAAGTGCTTAAATTTGAGCGCTAAAGGGCCTTGTCAAGTATTAGCTGGAATGATAGAAACTGATGACCAATGCTCTATTGTTAATAAAGATTTGGTGATATGTACACTAGGTCAAGATGTGGAGCTTAACATTACTATATATATTGCTAGTGGAAAAGGTTATCTTTCTGTAAATAAATATAAAGAAAATGAATTTTTAAAGTCTATGAATGAACAAGATTTAATTGGTTTTATTCCAGTTAATGCTTTATATAGTCCTGTTGAGAGGGTTTCGTATAGAGTAGAGAATAGTCGTGTTGGTCAAGTTACTGATAAAGATAAGCTGATATTGTCAATTGAAACTGATGGTACAATCTCTCCAAGTCAAGCTGTTGACTATGCTGCAAGAATATTACAGGAGCAATTTCAGCCTTTTATTAGTTCTGATATGAGTTATAAAAAATCGCAAGTTTCTTTGTCTAGTGGTGCTAAAGATTTGGGCTATGATCCTGTTCTATTGCGTAAAGTAGATGAAATGGAATTATCTGTTAGATCTCATAACTGTCTGAAAAATGAAAATATCACTTATATAGGTGATCTTGTGCAAAAGACGGAAGTTGAAATGTTAAGAACTGCTAATTTTGGCCGAAAGTCTTTGAATGAAATCAAGGCAATTTTAAATAATTCAGGTTTGTCTTTGGGTATGAATATACCAAATTGGCCGCCTAAGGATATAGATGAACTGGCTAAACAACATACTGATGAGGATTAGGTAGTATATGAAACATGGAATAAAGAAAAATAAACTGTCTCGTTGTACCGAGCATAGGTTATCAATGTTAAAGAATCTATCTATCTCGTTAATTAATCATGAGCAGATTGTAACTACTTTACCAAAGGCTAAAGCACTTCGTCCATATGTGGAAAAGTTTATTACAATTGCTAAGAATAACGATTCTTTACATGGTAGAAGGCTTTTGCTTTCACGTCTTCATAATAGTAAGTTAGTAGTTGATAAATTATTAAGCGTTCTAGCTAATCGTTATCAAGACCGTAAAGGTGGATATTCTAGAATAATAAAATTTGGTACTCGAAAGGGTGATTGCGCTCCAATGGCAGTGATAGAGCTAGTTGATAGAGATATTTCAGCAAAAGGTGAGATTTATAGTAAAAATAAAAAAGGAAGCAAAGTAGTTACACAAAGCTAATTATTCTTTTTATGGTAAGTAGGTTACGCTATTTTGTAGGTTACTTTGGAGAATTGTTAGTTTCGATATATTTAAAGCTGAAATTCTATAATGTTATAAAACGTCGCTTCCGTTGTAAGTTGGGTGAAATTGACTTAATTGTATCTAAAAAAAGGGAGCTGATTTTTATAGAAGTTAAAACAAGTTTATTTGGAAAAGAAGTACCGATATCTCATTTTCAGTGTCAGTCTATTATAAATTCTTCTAAATATTTCTTAAGTAAAAATCTTGATTTTTTAGATTATTCAGTCAGATATGATTTATGTTTTCTTTCCTTAAGGAGAAGACCTATTTATATAAAAAATGCTTGGATTGAACAATGGTAGCTAAAATAATTTAGATTTACTAGAACAGGTAATTGAATATGAAAAACAATAATTTAGTTTCATCTTATGCTAGAGCACTGTTTCATGTCTCAGGAAGCAGATTAGGTATTATAAGAAAAGAAGTAGAATTTTTGTTAGCTTTTTTTAAAGATCAAGATGTTTTTGTGTATCTATCTCATCCTATGGTTTCTCTTTTGCACAAAAAAGAAGCGATACTTTCTATAAAGGAGAACTTGAGTGAAAACTTAGTCAAATTTATTATGGTTACACTTGCAAACAAGCGCTCCCGTTTATTAATCCTTATATTAGAAAAATTCTTAAATCTTGTAAGGGAAAGTGAAAATGAATTGGAAATTACTATAAAATCAGCAGAGATTTTAAAGAAACCTGATATAAAAATAATTACTGAATCTTTGAACTTTCTTGGTAAAATAATAAAAGTCAGTCATGTGGTTGATCCTTCTATACTAGGTGGCTTTGTAGTTAGGTATGGTTTTAACGTGATTGATGCTTCGCTTAAGAGTTATTTGGATAGATTGGTTGATTTGAGTAAAATGGAAATGTTGAAAATAAGGAATTGTATATGAAGAATAGCATAAATGCCTCTGAAGTAGTAAACATAATAAAAGAGAAGGTTGAGACATTTGATAATCCTATAAAACGAGAAAATATAGGTGAAGTAATTTCAGTAACGGATGGTATCACATTGGTCTATGGGCTGGAAAAAGCAAAGTTTGGTGAAAAGGTATCTTTTGCAAGCGGTGTAGAAGGAATAGTTCTTGATTTAGATCATGATACAGCTGGAATAGTTGTGCTTGGCAATGACCGTGATGTAAAAGAAGGGGACGTTGTAAAATGTAGTGGTGATGTTGTACAGGTGCCTGTAGGTCATGAATTATTAGGGAGAGTTGTAAATGCATTAGGCGATCCTATAGACGATGGCGGAGAAATTAGAGCCAAGAACAAAATGTATATAGAATCTAAAGCGCCAGGTATTATTGACCGTAAATCTGTGCATGAACCTCTGCAGACAGGAATTAAAATTATAGATTTGTTGATTCCTATAGGTAGAGGGCAACGTGAATTAATTATTGGCGATAGACAAATTGGTAAAACCACTATTGCGATTGATACTATTATCAATCAGAAGAAGATTAATGATGAGGTAAACGAAAATCAAAAAATTTACTGTGTTTATGTTGCTATTGGACAAAAAATTTCGACAGTAGCAAAAGTGGTGAATAAGCTAAAAGAAAGTGGAGCATTAGAGTATACAACCGTAGTTGTGGCTAGCGCATCTGACTGCGCGCCTATGCAATTTTTAGCACCTTATACCGGTTGCACTATTGGAGAATTTTTCCGTGATAATGGAATGCATTGCTTGGTGGTATATGATGATTTATCTAAGCATGCTGTGGCATATAGGCAGATGTCCTTATTGCTTAGACGTCCTCCTGGTCGTGAAGCTTATCCTGGAGATATATTCTATGTACACTCTCGCTTGCTTGAAAGAGCTGCCAAAATGTCTGATGAAAAAGGACAGGGATATTTGACTGCTTTGCCGATTATTGAGACTCAGGCTGGCGATGTATCTGCATATGTTCCAACTAATGTGATTTCAATTACCGATGGACAAATTTTTCTTGAGTCTGAATTGTTTCACAAAGGATTTCGCCCTGCAGTGAATATAGGTTTATCGGTTTCTCGGGTTGGCTCTGCTGCACAATTGAAATCTGTGAAAAAAGTTGCTGGTTCTATAAAGCTGAGTTTGGCCCAATATAGAGAACTGGAAGACTTTGCTAAATTTGGTTCTGATCTTGATGCTACTGTTCAATTGTCCTTAAACAAAGGTAAATACCTTATTGAATTATTAAAGCAAAAACAGTATTCACCTATGCAAATAGAAGAGCAAGTATTGCTTATGTATATCTTTTCTAATCTGTATGGTCAATTAAATAAGGTACAGGTGAGCAACATCAATAGGTTCGAGTGTGATCTTATCAATTATTTTCAAACTGTTCACCCTGGAGTTTTAAAAAAGTTGTCGGGTGACATGAATGATGATATAAAAGATGATATTCTTGGTATTGTGAGTGATTTTGTCACTCAATTTAATTGCGTTTAGGCGGTGATTATGACTTCATCCATTGTTAACAAGTTTCCTATTACAAGGGAAGGTTTTGAGAGTATGCAAGTCGAACTTGAGAAATTAAAGGAAGAAAAACCTTCTATCATACAGGCTATTTCTGATGCTCGTGATCAAGGCGATTTATCAGAAAATGCAGAATATCATGCAGCACGGGAGAGATTAAGTTTTATTGAAGGCCGTATAATTGAGGTAGAAAGTAAACTTTCACATGCAGAAGTGATAGAAGTAAAAAATTTGTCTGGTGATACAGTAATGTTTGGTGCAACTGTTACGGTAAGCATGCTCGGTGATGATAACAGTGAAATTGAATATGTTTATAAGATTGTAGGTGGATATGAAGCTGATGCTTCAAAGCAGTTGATCTCTACGGATTCACCACTCGGTAGTGCTTTAATTGGCAAAAAAGTTGGTGAGTATGTGGAAGTGATAGTGCCAAATGGAGAGAAATTGTATAAAATAGTTAAGATTGAGTTTAAGTAAATCATGGTACAAGTAACTTATCCTTCAATTAGTCTACCTGGTATTTCTTCTGTGGAAGATGTATTGAGGGATGCTAGTTCTGGTAAATTATTCATTTTAGTTGACGATGAAAACAGAGAGAATGAAGGTGATCTGATTGTATTAGCTGAGAAATTAGAGCCAGAACATGTGGCTTTTATGGTTAGATACGGTACAGGGATTGTTTGTTTAGCAATGACTAAAGTTCACATGAAAAGGTTAGGCCTTAGTTTCATGGAAAAAAAAAATGTTGGTGAAAATCATACTGCTTTTACTACATCAATTGATGCACGTTATGGTATTACTACGGGTGTTTCAGCTGAGGATAGAACAAAAACTATACATGTTGCTATTGATAAAAATAGAACTCAGGATGACATTATAACTCCCGGTCATATTTTTCCTGTGATTGCACATGAGGGTGGAGTAGAGCAACGTGCTGGTCATACTGAAGCAAGTGTTGAGATAGCTAAGTTAGTGGGATGTAATCATTCTGCAGTTATTTGTGAATTAGTGAATGATGATGGCTCTATGATGCGCTTACCCCAGTTGCTTGAATTTGCTGAACAACATAATATTAAGTTAACTACCATTGATAAACTTATCAGTTACGTTCAAAATTTAAACTAGCGTTTATAGATTCGTATAGTTTAAGTGTTAAAATACAAAATTCCTCAAAGTTATACAAACAAGGAATTTCCATGTCTAAGCTTTTTGTTTTACTATTTTTTTTCGTATACTGTAATAGCGCTTACTCTGTTAGTATTATTAGAGATAGTGAAGTGGAAGCGGTAGTTAAGGATCTAGCGCAACCTTTATTTTCTGCTGCGGGTATTGATAATGATAAAATAAAAGTTTTTATAGTTGATGATAGATCGATTAATGCTTTTGTAATTAACAATAATAGCATTTTCATTCATTTAGGGCTTTTACAATATTCGACTGAACCTTATGTCTTACTTGGTATATTAGCACATGAAATTGCTCATATATCTGCTGGTCATGTATTACAAATGAGTAGTGCTGTAGGTTATTTTCAATCAATAGCAATGATTAGTTATATGGTAGGATTAGTTTCTAGTATTGTCATTAACCCTCAGGTTGCGAGTGCAATCTTGCTTAGTGGTGTAACGCTTAGTTCAAGGTTGTTTTTTAACTATTCTCAAGAGCAAGAGAGTGTAGCAGATAGCTATGCTTTAAGATACCTAGATGAATCTGGCTATGATAATTTGGGTATGAAAGAGATTTTTGACTATTTTAAGAGTATTGAGCATGAAAACACTGAAGAGTATTTCCGCACTCACCCACTTAGTGATAAGCGTATATTTGCTGTACAGAATTATAAGGTTAAAAACAATATAAAACCAATCCTTGCAGATAAATTGCTGAAGTTTGAGCGTATGGTTGCAAAGCTAGACTCTTTTTTTGCTCCTATTCATGTGTTATCTAATAAATATGAAGGTAGTTCTAAGTATGTAAATGCTGTAATTCACTATAGGCAAGGAAAGATAGAAGAGGCTATTACTAAAGTTAATTCATTGATTCAAGAGTCACGCAATGATCCTTATTTATATGAATTAAAAGCGGAGATGTTATACAAAGCTGGAAATTTAAGTGAAGCAATAAAAATGTATGAAGAATCACTTAGATATTTATCTGAGAAGAATAACTATTTAGTGAAACTTGCGTTATCTCATACTTTATTATTACACGGTGAAATAGAGAAGGCAATTTTTTACCTAGAGCAGGTTGCAAACGTAGAAACAAATAACGCCTTTGTCTGGAAGTATTTAAGTATTGCATATAAACGTAGCGCTGATATGGCAATGTATTATTTTGCTTTGACGAAAAAGGCTTGTATTGAAGGTAATTTAGAGAAATTTATGAAGTACGCTGAGTTAGCTATTAAAACTTTACCGAAAGACAGTCATTATTTGTTACAGATTGAAGACATGAAGGAACAATACACACAAAAACATCCTGATTTTTAAGTTATTTTTCCCCACACTTGCTCAACATACTATCTTGTTTAATGCTATCGGGTATAATTTTCATTATAATCGCTTTGGCACCAAAAAATACACCACAAAACATACCTAGGGCAAAGAGAGCTGGCCATGGCATTCTACCAAATATTGCAAGCAAAGCTGCACCTATTATGACTACAGTCATAAGTGGCCCACCTATTCCCCAAATATAACCAATAATATTGCATATTACTTGGGCAGTTGTATCATCTATATCAGTAGCAGCATTTGCGTAATCTGAAAAAGAGAGAAACAGCACTATACACAAAGCATTAAAAAATTTTTTTATTATATAGCTCATTCTTTTGCCTCCAAGTAATAAACTAACGCGAAAATAAATTTATATATATACTTATTGTAAAGTAAAACTTATAATTTGTCCATAAATAAGTGTTGCTACATAAATAGCCCACCATTGATGTTAAGCACATGTCCCGTTATATATTTTGCCTCATCGCTTGCTAAAAACAATACTCCTGCTGCTATTTCTTTTCCTGTTCCCATTCTTTTCATTGGGATGTTATCTAATATTTTTTCCTTTTGTCCTTCATTTAAAACTTCAGTCATTTTAGTATCTATAAATCCAGGAGCAATGCAATTTACTGTTACACCGCGACTTGCAACTTCTTTTGCTATAGATTTGCTCATAGCTATTATTCCAGCTTTTGATGCTGCATAATTTACTTGCCCGGCATTTCCTGTCAATCCTACTATTGAAGAAATATTTATGATTCTTCCCCAATTATTTTTAATTAATTTCTTGCATGCTTCTCTATTTAGCTTAAATGTGGAGGTCAAATTAATATCAATCACCTTTTGCCATGCTTCATCTGTCATTCTCAACAATAAGCTGTCTTGTGTAATTCCTGCATTGCATATGAGTCCATCAAAGCCTTTCATCAACTCACTTGCTTTATTTATTAGTTGATTTACCTCTTCAGGATTTGATAAGTTGCAAGGAAGTACGTGAATGTTTTTTTCATATTTTTTAGCAACTTCTTCGAGTATTTCTTTTTTTGTACTAGAAATACATAAAGTTGCTCTGGCCTTATGCATAATTTCTACAATTGCCTGGCCTATTCCGCCTGATGCACCAGTAATCAGAAATTTCTTATTCTCTAATCCAAACATAATAATTTTTATTTGTTCCAGCTCTTAACAGAATATTAAAAGACTTGCAATAGATTTTTTGCATAACTTTCATTTAATAGAAGCTTCTTGATAAATCTTGTGTTTATTGGCGAAATTATGGCGGTTGCATGCCTTTTTTTATTTTTTTCTATTCAGCCTAAACACGCTTCGTTTAAGCGTTAGCACATTATCAATTACAGTAATAAAATCAGCACCATGTGGATTCTTTTGCCTTTTTTTGATTGGTAAATTTCTTAATACTTATAGCTAAAGTAATTTAAGAGAGCCAGCGCGTGACTAGTTCTTATTACTTGATCGATCATTCGGGTAATACTGTTTTGCATTTAGCTGCTAAGAATGGTCACGTAGATGTAGTAAAGGTTTTACTCGAAAAAGGAGCAAATGTTGATGAGAAAGGTTGGCGTGATGCGACTCCTTTGCATTTCGCTGCTAGGAAT
>NZ_JBNRJY010000755.1:0-3357 GCF_059414725.1 Wolbachia endosymbiont of Tuta absoluta | reverse complement strand
CACACTATGTGATATATATACAGAGTGACTGCTTTTTCTATAATATTCCACATTCTTTCAGATTTTTCACCTTAAAATTATATTCTTAAAAGGATGGACTTCAAGTCCAGGGTTTTTCTCCCAAATTTGGGACAATAAAATAGAAAAACAAGAAAAATCTGCTAAATATAAGTGGTGGGTGGAGCTGAAAAAATATCTTGCAAAGCTGAACAAGCATTATCCAGAAGAAAGAATTATTCAATATTCCAATCAAGAGCTAAATGATTTACAAAAATTAAAAGAAATAGTAAATAAGTTTATTGAAGCTTCTGATTATCAGAATAAGCTGTGCCAAGATGAAAATTATCCAGCTCTTTCTTATTATAATACAGAAATAGACTTGGAAAGGTTAGAGCAAATAACACGTAAGTTTATTAACGATTCTGGTCACATATCAGAAAAGGAGGTGTTAAAGCAAAAAAAGCTTCAAATACCTTTACCAGGGGAAAAGCAATTGGTAGAAAATTTGAGAAAATTAGAAAAAAGAATATCTACTTTCATTCAATCTGTTTATGAAAAAACTGCACATGATGAGCAATATCCAGGCTTTGTTCGGTCCCCTAAAAAGAAAGACTTTATGATACTAGCACAAATAATACATGAGTTGTTTCTTGAGAAAGATGATTTCGAATCTGTAGATAAGGAAGAATTACCTAGTCCATATTTAGAAAAAGTTAAAGAGAAATCATATATTAGAGGGGTGCTTAGCTATTTAACTTGCTTTGTTGCATAACTGTTTATAAAGAGCAAGGAGTGTTCAATTGTATTAAATAAGAGTCTGATATTAGTTTTCAATTCTTCTATCAGTTAATTCATTCCCGTCAGATTAAGTTGTGTTTAGCACAATCTGTTCCACTGTTCTTCATCTAAAATTTCCACACCCAATTCCATTGCTTTTTTATATTTTGAACCTGGATCTTCTCCTGCAATTAAATAGTCAGTTTTAGTAGAAAGGCTTGAACTGATCTTTGCCCCTAAAACTTTAGCTCTTACTTTTGCCTCCCCTCTACTCATAGCACGTAGCTTACCAGTAAACACTATAATTTTGTTATTCAAAAAAGAATCGCTAGAGTTGGAGCTCACAGGAAGAATTTGCAGATATGCAGTAAGATCATTTAACATTTTAATGTTACGTTCCTGAGAAAAAAACGATTTTAAAGATTCAGCTACTTTTTCTCCTATACCATCTATACCTACCAACTCAACATCATTTGATGACATCGAATTATACCAGTTATCATAAGATACATAATAATTTGCGAGCAATTCTGCTACAACTTGGCCGATAAATCTGATACCCAAAGAAAATATGAACCTATCTAGAGAGATTACTCTTCTGCTTTGTATAGCACTTAATAGATTAGCTATTGACTTCTCGCCCCAACCATGATGCTCTTTTAAGGAAAACTCTTTTAATCTTTCCTCTAAAATAAAAATGTCTGGAATTTGTCTTATTAGTTCCAGATCATAAAAAAACTTTATTTGTTTTTCACCAAGGCCAACAATGTCAAATGCATCTTTTGACACAAAATGTTTTAGTTTTTCTACTATTTGAGCCTTGCAATTAAATTCTTCAGGACATCTTACTGCCACTCCTTCAATCTGCACTTTACTACCACATTCAGGACATATGTCAGGAAAAACAAATTCAGGCATATTTGTATGACGAGAACCTTCATCTACTTTGACAATTTGAGGAATTACATCTCCAGCTCTTTTAATTGTTACAACATCTCCTTCTCTTATATCTTTACGTTTTATCTCATCTTGGTTATGTAGACTTGCTCTGCTAACTAGCACTCCGCCAATATTAACTGGTACCAAATCTGCAACTGGAGTTAAAACCCCCGTTCTACCCACCTGTATAAATATTTTATTTAACTTTGTCTTCGCATAAATCGCAGAAAACTTATATGCAAGCGCTGAGCGTGGCGCTTTGTGTGTACTTCCCAGACGACTTTGTAGCACCAAATCATTCACTTTATAGACTATCCCATCGATATCATAATCCAAGTTATAACGACAATCATAGATCTCGTTATAGAACTTTAGCATTCCATTCAAACTACTTGTTAAGGAACGATGCTCATTTACGCAAAAACCAAGTTTCTCAAGTTTTTCTAGTACTTCACTTTGACTTTTCTCTATTCCACCAATTAAAGAATAAGCAAAATATCTAAGAGGCCTTTTTGCTGTAATGTTCGCATTCAATTGCTTTAAAGAACCAGCAGCTGCATTTCGAGGATTAGCGAATTCATTATTTTCATTTAACTTTAAAAAGTCGCTGTTACTGATATATATTTCACCCCTTACTTCTAGTCTTCCTTGCACATCTTGTAAAAACTTAGGAAAGCCTTTTATTGTTGCAACATTGTGAGTTACATCCTCTCCTACAAAACCGTCACCTCGAGTTGCAGCTTTAACAAATTTCCCATCTTCATAAATTGCAGAAAATGACAATCCATCAATTTTTGGCTCACATAATATCTCTATTTCATCTGCAATTAAAAATCTCTTTATTTTAGACAAAAATTTTTCTACACCTTGTTCATCATAAGCATTCTCAAGAGAAAGCATAGGTTCTTGATGTTCCACCTTAGAAAATCTCTCATCAGGCGGAGCACCAACACTATCTTGTGTTGCATAAGCTTCTGGCTCTATTGCAGCTAACTTTTTTTTCAGTTCATCATATTCAGCATCACTTATCTCTGGCTTACTTTTTTGATAATATAAGATATTATGATAATTAATTTGATTTTGCAGTTTTTCTCTCATCTTTTCCAAGTCAGTCATGATACCAATATAATGCTCTTTGCCGTCAAGTCATGAATTTTTTCAAAAGGTACTATAAATTTATACTACTGCCCTGAAAAGCAATACTAATATTAATATAATTTTTGTACTTGTATATTAATGTTAGTATAGTTTTTAAATTAAGGAGTACATTATGAAAGAATACAATTACAAAAATTTGGCTGACGAATCAAACTTCGGCTCTCAAGTGTATCGTGCAGGAATGTTTGATAAAATTCTTGGTATAAGCAAAACAGCAAAAGAAGCTGCGAATCAAGTAATATCTAAAATGGGTAACGATTTAAAACTAGAAGCTAGAAAAGCAGCTCAAGATGAAGTAAAAAAAATAGAAGGAAAAATGCTAACTTTAGCTGAAGAGAAAGCTATTCAACCACTATGGATTAAAATCCAAAGATTGAGAGAGAGCATAGAATGCTAACTTTCGACTTGAAAGTCACCAAATTTATCTTCTTTTTTAGAGTGATTTTCAATATAATTTTTTATCATTTCGTCAGTTACATTTCC
>NZ_JBNRJY010000754.1:0-1045 GCF_059414725.1 Wolbachia endosymbiont of Tuta absoluta | reverse complement strand
CACACTATGTGATATATATACAGAGTGACTGCTTTTTCTATAATATTCCACATTCTTTCAGATTTTTCACCTTAAAATTATATTCTTAAAAGGATGGACTTCAAGTCCAGGGTTTTTCTCCCAAATTTGGGACAATAAAATTAGTTTGCCAAGGATGGGGTGTGCCGTAGAGACACAAAGAAAGATCAGAAATGAGCAAACTAAGTGCTTAAGCTGCACAATAGATGAGGGAAAGGTCCCTCACAGTCGGCTTGCAAGAGCAGGCTTTAAACAACCATAAGCTGCTTTGATAAAGAGTCAAGGTAGTGAGAGTTATGGATAAAGGCACAAATACGTGTCATGTACGAAATAGAGAGGCGAATGAAAATGAACCACTGATGAAGTGTCGAAAGGGCTGAAACGACGTCAAAACCAGGAGCTCCCATCTCTCCTGGGATAGATCTACAAAGAACTTGCTTACTGGGTAGGTGGCGTGAAACTATGTAATAGTTTAGACTTAATCTGACAGGCATAAATTAACTGACAGAAGAATCGACGAAGTCAAAACCGATATCAGAATCTGTTTTAATGTTATCAATATTTTTTTGGTAAGCAATATGCATACTATCAAAAAAGGTCTGCATAGGAGTCTTACCATAGCAATATTTACCGGAATGAGGTCTAGCTCTATTGTAAGAATGCAACCAATGATCGATATCTAACTGGAGTTCTTCCAAAGTACTATAAATCTTTTTCCTAAAAATAATATTATAACATTCATCTTGCATAGTTCTATGAAGCCTTTCACATATACCATTAGTCTGTGGAGAGTAAGCTTTGGTTCTAGAATGATCAATATTTTCTACTCCCAAATATAACTGGTACGCATGATTTCCTGGCTTGCCACAATACTCTGTACCACGATCGGGAATGTTCAAAAAAGTGTGTCAAGCCGCATTTTTAGTTCAACTCAATTTTCAATCTGTTGGGAAAGAAGATGTCAAGTTGAGACATAGTTAAAGCCCAATTAGGGAGAGCCATAATCCACTTTTGCTCCACTTTTTTT
>NZ_JBNRJY010000753.1:0-556 GCF_059414725.1 Wolbachia endosymbiont of Tuta absoluta | reverse complement strand
CACGGGAGAGAAATGGGGTGATGTTATTCTACGCCGGCATAAAACGGCATAAAAAAAATTTATATAATAATAATAATCACAATAAAACAATTTTAATCGGATTTAAGTTGTGTTTATTTTGGATTTTTACAATTCCTACGTTTCGAGCTCTTTACAGAGCCCGTGGTCACGGATGACTAAGGTGTTAGACGTCATTATTTAGAATTGAAATTGTTTTTGTTGTTCTACCGCCATCTATTTCTTAATTGCCTAGCGTAACGTCCTGGTTCCACACAAAATGCTGAAACCGTATCTTGTGTAGTAGGTCTTCCAGTATGTTGGATCGATCTTGATTAATGAAACATACATACATACATACATAAATCACGCCTCTTTCCCGGAGGGGTAGGCAGAGACTACTTCCTTCCACTTACTACGATCGATCAGCACGTATCATTACTGGAAGCGCAGGGCTATGCATTAAATATTACAGAGGAATTTGAGAAAGTAGTAGAGCAAGCTGGATTAAAAAGTGGTGTGTCAATGCATCGATTAAATATTGATTTTGTGGAAATAC
>NZ_JBNRJY010000752.1:0-405 GCF_059414725.1 Wolbachia endosymbiont of Tuta absoluta | reverse complement strand
ACAAAAATTTGGCTGACGAATCAAACTTCGGCTCTCAAGTGTATCGTGCAGGAATGTTTGATAAAATTCTTGGGATCCCGATAATTTCAAAATAATAGCTTTTATAAAATACCTATTTTGAACTTACTTCTTGATGTATGGTGTCTTTGGATAGTTGTTGACTGGTATGGAGAACGTGTTCTAAAAAAAATAATTAAAATTTGAGTTAGTTGGGTACTGGCACGCTAAAAGATGTCAACACGGCTAGTTTACCACTCTTGAAATTGTTGGTTCATCGGCCGACATTGTTCATTGGCCCAACACTGGGCCAGATAAGATAGAGGATTAAATAGAATAATAAAGTCGGCCGACGCTAGCGAAATTATTACTTTCTGGTTCAGTGCTTCTAGTAATGACAGACAACCT
>NZ_JBNRJY010000751.1:0-415 GCF_059414725.1 Wolbachia endosymbiont of Tuta absoluta | reverse complement strand
AACATTTCACATGATACTATTCTTGTTCATCAGCATCAAAATCAAAAATGAAAGCAACAAAAGATGGAGAGAGTTGCAAACATGCCGTCAATCCAAACTCTTTATTAAGAGCATGGATCGATCGATGGGCAAACCGGTGTCCCACACAAAAAGAAAAATAATCAAACTCCCCAGCATAGATTCCCCCCAGATGATCGATCACCCCAAATTCTCCGTTGATATCTTCAGGTTTAGGCCTTTTTATACATGATAAACGGTGGCCATCAGTTGCAACGCAGTACAGAAATTGCTCATCTGTATGCAGATATATCCCATTCAAATTATACCTTGTATCATCTAGCGACACAGCAAACTTCGTTTTAGTCAACAAGTCTACCAAATCTGCACTTAGTAGAGTGAAATCGTATTGATGATC
>NZ_JBNRJY010000750.1:0-530 GCF_059414725.1 Wolbachia endosymbiont of Tuta absoluta | reverse complement strand
CCAACTCATGAGCAAACTAGAATTTATTACTAAGCATTTATATGACTTATTATTACTGTTGATAAAATGTTAATCATTCCTTTACAAAGGATTAATTCAAAGACGGTTTATTCATGCAGAAGACGGCTTTAAACATAACTATTATTAATAGTTATTAATAATAAATGAAGATGGTGGAATCATTTAAATCATTCAAGCAGTTTTCTGTTGTTGAACTGACATTTCAATAATAGAGAATACAATGAGATGAAAATGTATATCTAAATGGGTTTCGTGTTGGTTTGTTTTGATTGTTGAAACAGTTGGGTAGTGTCTTTGAATGTAGGAGAGAATTACAAATTCTACTTTAGGATGTATTTCGTTCTAGCAAGATTTATAAACCGATTTCATTTGGACAATTACAAACATTATGATTGTGAAAAAATATATTTATATTGTTTTCGAGGATCGATCATGGGGGGTCACAACACATACCATAGCAAGACTACCGTCGGGTGAAAGAAAATATTCATCACAAGAAAAGCGACTCG
>NZ_JBNRJY010000749.1:0-581 GCF_059414725.1 Wolbachia endosymbiont of Tuta absoluta | reverse complement strand
GTTTTACGACACCCATGAGAAAGAAATGAGTTAATGCTATTCTAAGGTGGCATCTTAAAGCAACGGTGTGGCTAGAGAAGAGACACAGATGCCAAATATAAATACCTACAAATTATATTCAAGTGTATTTATTTAATTATTAAAGGAATATCAACATCTTACACATTTTACGTTTACATAATTCTTATAAGCCAAAATATATTCTGATATATCAGACACTTATAGATGTACACAACATTCATAGCAAGTGTACTAACCGGTGACTTTCTTCTTATTCGTCTTACTTACTGAAACTGTAAGCAACTACTTATTGTGTCACTCATACATCAACTTAGTAAATGTTATGCCATCATTCGATCGATCACAGGCTCCATAGTGGTCGGAATAAACTCCACTACTGTATTTTGCAGGTGAATTTATGAGATCAACAAACTTTACAAACAGGTGGTTGCTATTTATTAGGAGTACCTAAGCATTCCACTCCGTAGATTTACTTACTTTTTTTTTTCGTATTTATGAAATTATCTTACCAAGCTGCTATTTGAGTAACTTTAAACTTTAATGGTTAATTATTTTAAAAT
>NZ_JBNRJY010000748.1:0-435 GCF_059414725.1 Wolbachia endosymbiont of Tuta absoluta | reverse complement strand
GATTTTCACTATCAGAGTGTACACCATTATGTTGTTCAGTCATAGGTTTTTTCGGCATAACCTGTTTAGTATTGCTTCTATCATTTTTAGTTTTGTCACTCGCATTATCTTCTTCTTTTTATTCTAAGCCGGTATCACACGGCAAAAATACAGATTAATTTATTATAATATACTTAAGTTACTTAACCGTGTGATGGCGGCTTAGAATAGCATCACCCCATTTCGTTCCCGTCGTAAGAGGCGACTAAGGGACTTGAGGGTGTGTATTGCAATTTTAGGCGATGGGCTGACAACCTGTCACTATGGCGATACTCAATTTTCCGAATGACCCTCAAATATATGTCAGACGTGGCGTATATTTGAGGCTCTGCTTACCCCGCAAGGGGTTATAGGCGTGATATATGTGTGTGTGTATATACTTAAGTTTAAAATAAT
>NZ_JBNRJY010000747.1:0-372 GCF_059414725.1 Wolbachia endosymbiont of Tuta absoluta | reverse complement strand
GTAGATATCAATTTTGTCCACACACCTGTTCACGTGTAACAACCACAACAACGGTCCCCTGTTTTACTACAAGAAGTTATTAATAGATAAGTGGCGATTCAAAATACTTAACAGTTTCTATATTGATAGGTATTTAATTATTTAAGTAGGATTATATGTAAGTACATAATACTTATTATTCTTTGACAGCTATATTTAGTGTCGATTTAACTTTTTTTCTTTGCATCTACCTTGTACCATAGTTTACATGCGCACACCATGTCCTTTGGATTTCTCAAAGGTTGACTGGTTGAGAGATCGATCTGTACCATTATACTTCCTTATCTTGGCGTTATCTTTGTTATGTTGAGTACTGTTACTATAAATATGCAT
>NZ_JBNRJY010000746.1:0-473 GCF_059414725.1 Wolbachia endosymbiont of Tuta absoluta | reverse complement strand
CCATTTGTTTCGGCTGAAATGAAAGAATTTTTAGAGTCGAACAAAATCAAACATGTGACCACGGCACCTTATCATCCGGCCACGAATGGTCTCGCCGAACGCATGGTGCAAACGATCGATCCCGTAAAGATTGCTGCATATGAAAAAGTAATAATTAAGTATTAATATGCGAAACAAGTCATCACAAATTAAAAATTAACCTTAATGTTTTAAACAAAAAAAGCCTAAAGTTTACTTCATTTCTCTTTCTTGGTAACTCTTACGTGATTAAATTAGACATAGACATGGACAAAACTTTTTTCACAACCACAGATAGATATTATATAGTAAAAAAATAAATTCAGCATAAAACCAAGTATATGAGACGATATGACAAAGTGTAGAAGAGTACCGCAGCGGGATCGATCGTATAGCTGACACATTCCCAAAGCTATATTTATCTGCTGACACTACTCGAATTTATGAGTTTTTAC
>NZ_JBNRJY010000745.1:0-309 GCF_059414725.1 Wolbachia endosymbiont of Tuta absoluta | reverse complement strand
AAATAATAATAATCTTGAACATATAACTTTTTAACCACTCGCGATCGATCTGGTTAGGACATTGCAGGGTGAACCACACCATTGTCCTAAAAGAAATTGTTCCGTGCTTCGGAGGGCACGTTAAGCCGTCGGTCCCGGTTGCTGTCTATGATTACTTAGACGGTGATCGATCGTGTCTCGTCAATGTCGTCCACGTAAAGCGCACCTTATCGGACACGTCATCGAGAAATCGGGACCAAAATCTGATCGATCCATTCCCTGAACTTCCTTTCTCCGTTGGGTATTTTATGAATTTGGACCGGCGTTGAC
>NZ_JBNRJY010000744.1:0-632 GCF_059414725.1 Wolbachia endosymbiont of Tuta absoluta | reverse complement strand
ATAAATAGTAAGTGTGTCAGTGATATTAGAACAGTTCTTATCTCTACTGTTTAAAGATGACTTGCTTGCTTCTGTTGTTAAAGGGACAATTCAAAATTTGCTATCCAGCCTGAAAGATCGATCCTGCAGACAAACTGTGTAAACAGGTATGTGGGACTATGTTTAGTTTTAAGATAGTGAACTTGTGTTTTAATAAATAAAGTAAATAATAAAAAAATATAAATTATTTCGGAAGAATCCGCACATTATCCCGAGTGTCATATGTAGTGTCATATCGGGCTTTATCTCAGAAAGCATATATTTTTTTAAATGTATTATGCTCGTTTTCATTTCCTGATGCACATTTTTATTATTTCCAGGTGAATTCAGTAAAAGCGTAGAGCTGATTAAGCAAAACATACAGAGCCTCGAGTATCAATTCGGATCGATCTACACTTTAAGAGCATAGACGGCAAAGGGTAGTATTTCAAACAACCTTCTTTCGTCTTGGCGACTACATAATAAACTACAGATAGTACATACCACAGATCGATCACGTGCCTGACTACGGACGAGAGCTGGATACGGAATGGATACGGAGCCGGTGTGCCCCGCCCTTAAATAAGGATACCAGATATAGAAAGTGCCTTAAG
>NZ_JBNRJY010000743.1:0-298 GCF_059414725.1 Wolbachia endosymbiont of Tuta absoluta | reverse complement strand
TAAAATTTGTCAAACAACAGGAAGTGACTCGGTTATTTTTGGAAGTGCCAACTGTAACAATTTCTGCATTGAAAGGTATGCGCTGTGGTGATGTGATAGATAAGTGTCTTGAAGTGAGTGAATCCTTAAACAAGAAGATCGATCCGTATTTTGTAAATACAGCAACGTTACAGAAACATAACAAAAACAATCAATCGGTCATTGGAGGCTACAGGAATAAAGCAATATTTATTCATACACGAATGTAGGCCACAGGAAGGAACCAAACATTGGTTGCGTTGCATAGTAAGAAAGGAGT
>NZ_JBNRJY010000742.1:0-361 GCF_059414725.1 Wolbachia endosymbiont of Tuta absoluta | reverse complement strand
CAAGGGATTATATGCGTGATATGTGTGTGCGTGTGTGTGTGTATCGCACTTATCATGGTCATATTTCTTGCATCAATGGTTTGATTATAAAGGAGTAAACTCTCAATCTCAAGACACTCAAAAGACCGATGATGCCTCGCTAATAAACATCAGTAGGTCGTCTAAGACTGGTAGTTCGATGGAATCGATTTAATCATCACACCATCAAAATTTCCAATCAATACAATTTCAGCTGACCACTGCACTTTTATAGTCGATCGATATTCTTTGTAAACTTGCATATTCTTTTGTTTCTCCCTTAGAATTTCCTGTTGTTTCATCAACTCTTTTTGCTTATTTTTTTGATACAATTCATTAAATC
>NZ_JBNRJY010000741.1:0-595 GCF_059414725.1 Wolbachia endosymbiont of Tuta absoluta | reverse complement strand
TAAAGTCCGCTAAGACGCATTTGATGCGCGTTATAGGTTTAACGATATTAACCTTTGAGGAGCTAGCGACCGTGTTTTGTAAAATTGAGGCCGTTCTCAATTCACGTCCTTTGTGTCCGCTTAGCTCAGATCGATCTTTTTAACTAATTCCTTAAGCTTATCACGCAAAAACTTAATTATCGAAAGAAGCAGATTTTTCTCTTTCTTCTCCTTGAGCATTTTGTAGACTTTCGGATCGATCTACAGCGTATCACCATTCACCACCAAACAATAGGTTCCTTAGAAAATTCACATAAACATTTGGCAAGCTATTTGAGGATCGATCTACTACTTACCCAATTACAACAGGACAGTTTAGGTATATATTATGTACGTGCTTTCTACATACATACATAAACATATCACGCCTATATCCATTGCAGGGTAGTCAGAGAGTAAACGGTTGTAAAAAATTAACCTTTGCGCCGCAGGCAGTCGCACTACCAATGCGCCACATCGGCTATTACGTACTACTGATTGATATTGATATTATAGTAGTTTATGCAACTGTCGTATAATGGGGGTCATTAGAATGCGAGTGTCTGTTTATCACACG
>NZ_JBNRJY010000740.1:0-888 GCF_059414725.1 Wolbachia endosymbiont of Tuta absoluta | reverse complement strand
AGTCTTTTGTGAAAGGAGTTGGGTATGAAAAACCAGCCCTCATTTCCGATGCTGACCATGCCGACGCGTCCTTTGGTGGCCCATCGTGGTGAGAAAGCGAAGCGCTATGTGCCTTCGGTCTCTACCGATATCAGCAAGACTTTTGAGAAGTACCGCCGGCTGGCTGCGATGCAGCACGCCAAGCCGCTGGGCGATTGATTCGGTTTCATGCCGTGCGCATGCCTTTCACTCCCAGTCCCACGACGTATTGCATGCGTAGCTCTTTGGGCAACGGCTTTATTACAGAGGCTTGATCGATCTGTAGCTGGTCTGAGAGGACGACCAGCCACACTGGGACTGAGACACGGCCCAGACTCCTACGGGAGGCAGCAGTGGGGAATTTTGGACAATGGGCGAAAGCCTGATCGATCGGCGCGCCGGGCGTGGTCACCTTGCTCAACACCGACTACGACTGGTGGGTGGGCGTGCGCGACATCGAGCAGCGCTTTGGCCGCAGCCTCAACCTGGCGGCGATGCGTGCGGTGACGGTGCAAACCATCATCGGCACGGCCGACACCGCCACCCGCCTGGAAGTGACCTACTACCGCGACCGCCGCGAAGTGCTGCTGCACGAGGGCCAGGCCGTGTTCAGCGTGCAGGCCGGTCCGCAGCGCCCCTTCCATGTGCTGAGTGGCCCGGTCGGCATCACCGTGGTGGGCACGCGGTTCTCGGTGCGCTACACGCCCGGGCTGGCCGGCAGCGATGGCGTGCGTGTGGCGGTGGAAGAAGGCAAGGTGCGCGTGGTACGCCGCGATGGCGCGCCCGGCCCCGCGCTGGCGCAGATCGATCTGTTTCCGCTGCCGCGCCTTTACCCGCAATGACCGCGCGTTGCAAGACATGCTCAAGGGC
>NZ_JBNRJY010000739.1:0-520 GCF_059414725.1 Wolbachia endosymbiont of Tuta absoluta | reverse complement strand
TTATGTTTTCCCAAGGCAGTGACAGTTGGTCGTGGATTACCGAGCGCACTAAAAAGTTTTTCGGTTGAATTTTAGTATTGCTAACTGTAAATTTCCTGGATTAAAGTATAATTGTTGTTGGTTCTTGCCGCTTTTAGGTTGCGGTGGCCCGGAGCATAAGGGCGTCGCTATTGCTAATTCGCAGGCATGATCGATCCGAATCGGTCAAGCCGTTTCAGCGTAAAGAGGTAACAAACATACATACCTACACAAACTCTCAGATTTATAATATTAGTACGGATTTATGCAAAGCAAAATAAAAAATATATTTTAACCATACGATTTTCCTGTTAAAACCGATTCACAACTTACTGCCTATAGATATACATGGTGTAAAAAAATGTCTACACAATAGCATCCTGAAAACGCCATGTAGTTTAGAAACGATCGATCATGCCTACGAATTAGCAATAGCGACGCCCTTATGCTCCGGGCCACCGCAACCTAAAAGCGGCAGGAGCCAACAACAAGAACATGCGTT
>NZ_JBNRJY010000738.1:0-342 GCF_059414725.1 Wolbachia endosymbiont of Tuta absoluta | reverse complement strand
CTGTTGGTTTGAAGGAAAATGGCAGTTAGGTCTAAGAAATAAGGTGGTTGTGGAATGTAGAAAAGTTGGCTAGCTGGCGGAAGCGGCGCGGCCTCGCATTGTTGTTTGGTGCAAGTCATAAGAGACGTTGTGGTATGCCAGCTCAGAATAGCATCACACCATTGATACCTGTAGGTGACGTACAAGGTGACTGGGTTGAATCCGGTTTGTATTTAGTTTTGTTATGAGGGAAATCTCTTTTAATTCTGTTAGGGTGAATGCAGACGACGATACTGAACAACATACCCTTAAGAACATGTCAGTAAATTAAAATAAAAACTAATTCCCATACAAAATACTATC
>NZ_JBNRJY010000737.1:0-604 GCF_059414725.1 Wolbachia endosymbiont of Tuta absoluta | reverse complement strand
TATAAGATACGTAAGAGTGTCAGAGGCCTACTAGTGGTAGTAGGCGGTTGAAAAAACTCTGACACCAGGGTTCATCGGGTCGTTGGATGACTCGGTGTCCCACACGAAAAGAGAGAGATAAGAAACGTAAAAGCGTAACTCTTTGGAAAAGCGATGATAGATTTGCAACAGAAAAAGCATAATCCCTAACGCAACTCGTACATAGTATTGTTGGTAAAACGGCGTAGATTTGTCATCGCGAAAGAAGACCTGAGAAAGCGTGACGAATGTCTGTCTGGCGTGGAAGGAAACACACGGTATTGTACTGAATATGACAGCTGAAAAGTTTTCGTAAACGATACTTCTACACGGCGTTATGAACACAGTATTGATTATTTATTGCACAAGGTACTTTTAAAAAAATATGTATCGTCGATGCTAAAAATCTGATAGTGGGCTAGCAGCTAAAATTGGTTTCAATATTTAGGTCAGGACTTGATGCACGCGAATTACCAAAACCAAGGAACGTTAAAAGTTCATTTGAGCCTTGCGCTACGCCCGATCGATCAATCAAAACTGTGATTATACCAAGTGAAAATGAGAAAGATATGCAAGAGATTCCTGC
>NZ_JBNRJY010000736.1:0-708 GCF_059414725.1 Wolbachia endosymbiont of Tuta absoluta | reverse complement strand
ATTCGCGAACGCAAAATGGCGGCAACCCTGACATGTTGTCTCACACACACAAGCATGGTCTGCGTTCACCTACGCGAGCTTAGACTGTGTGCGTAGCAACGCGTTTGATTCATACATTTGAGCGCCAGTGTCCGAGGTGTGACTGAATACAGAATTTACGGAATCCTCTTTGCATAATGCATCAAAATTCCATGATCTGTCCTGGCGACAAATGAAACATTTATTGAAATTGAGAATGCTTGATGTGATGTCACCTCAAGCGTTCTCAATTTAAATAAATTTAGCTGGCATGGGCCAGCTACCCGAAGGAGGCTAGACCACAGAATAAATAATAGTGATTGGACCTCACAGTACATACGTGAAGCAAACTCACAAAAGGAGTCAGGAAAAGGGCCTTTTTAAAATGAGTTTACTGTTTGTTTTTGTGTGTCAGCATCAATGGCTATTTTGATCGATCGCGACTGGGTGTCGCTCTCGCCCTACGCGCTCAGACCACACCTCGGACACTGGCGCTCAAATGTATGGACCAAATGCGTTGCTACGCACACAGTCTAAGCTCGCGTAGGCGAACGCAGACCATGCTTGTGTGTGTGAGACAACATGTCAGGGTTGCCGCCATTTTGCGTTCGCGAATCGGGAATGCAATGTGCGGCAGTATGAAATGACCTTCGTCGTCGCGTCCTTGCTTAGCCGGTGTCTGAGCGTCCT
>NZ_JBNRJY010000735.1:0-495 GCF_059414725.1 Wolbachia endosymbiont of Tuta absoluta | reverse complement strand
TGTAAGGGATATAGGCGTGATTTATGTACGTGTATGTATGTATATTTTGTAATCATAAAAACGCCTCTTTTGATATATATATATATATATATATATATATTAAAACCGTACAAGATAAAGAGGCGACCTAAATTCTGTGCTGGACTCCCATTATAATATAACCCGTATTCCCCAGGAACAACTATCAGATCGATCTTCTACTACCAGTAGAAGGCGGTTAAAATCTCTGACACCAGGGTCGTTAAACGACTCGGTGTCCTACTCGAAAAAAAAACAGTATTTTTATAGAACTAGTTAAGGTACAACACGTAGTAACAAGACAATAAATAGTGATTGCTTTGATAGCGAACGCGGTGACATTACAATATAATTAAAGGAAATACCGACGCTACAACATTCCTAAGCCATTGGTGTGCAGGCCACAGTTGCTGGAAGCTAGAAAATGATTATGTCTGAGAACAAATAGGTAGAACTTTAACTTAGAAGGAGGGTAAT
>NZ_JBNRJY010000734.1:0-670 GCF_059414725.1 Wolbachia endosymbiont of Tuta absoluta | reverse complement strand
GATCGATCGATGATAGGTATAGCCTATCCAATTGTTACCAGCTTCCGTTCCACCAATCGCCGATTCCTCCAGGGGGCACACCCTTTCATGAATACTACTTTTTCAGCAGGTGAAGACGGAGATAGTGAATCCATGATTTCTTTAAGGTAGATAGTGCCGCGAAACTAGCGCCACTTTACGAAGAAAATGATATATGTAAATGCAAACATAACACCGGTTGACCTTTGCACTAGTTTTCGATGTTAACGTAAATCAAAATTAAAATCTTCAAATGCTTTAAATTATTTGCCGTAATTAAAGTTATGAATGCAAGTGCCAAAAACGGCCACTTTCGGTACTAATTTTTAAGTAAGTTTAGTAAATATTGAATTATATTATCATTATTTTACAATATTTCTAAAATGGCCCTTAAATGTTTGTCAGACGTAGTGATAGCGACTGTATTTTACGGCCGTTAACGCTCTGCCTACCCCGCAAGGGATAAAGACGTGATATGTGTGTGTCTCTGTGTGTGTATTTCGGAATATATCTATTAGATACGAACAAACAAATGTTTCCATTTTATAATATTAGTGTAGATGAATGATATGATCGATCGTCGGCAAGCGAAGGCGCCGTCTACTCGATGACGAGCGTCGCGAGGAGCAAGACTCTCGACGCCGACCGCTAC
>NZ_JBNRJY010000733.1:0-3293 GCF_059414725.1 Wolbachia endosymbiont of Tuta absoluta | reverse complement strand
CTTGTTTCACATTTGCTTTTACTAGGCAGCAATAATGTAATTCCATCTACACCATATTTTCTGCATATATCACTATTTAAAACATCAACCACATTTATTGATTTTGTAGGATCGATCATGAAGCCTTTTGGTCCCCAAAAGGCTTCATTTCAATCAATAACGAAAATTATAACTTTGAAAGAGCTGCTTGCTTATTAACTCCTGTAGTGATTTGTATGCTTTCCACACTTGTTGAAGGATAAAATCCTTTTATTACTTCAGAGCCTTCTCGCTTTAAATATGACAATGCTTCATATAAAGGCTTCGCTTCATATTGTCTTCCTACTTTTACTTCTTTATTTGCAGCTAATTGCTCCCAAGTGACACCATTGCTTTCAATAAACTCTACAGCACCATTATCACTAATGATAATTTTCATTTCACACTCTTCTCCTTCAGCATACCAATTTAAAGTCATATAATATGAGCCGTTAGCTACTTCATAAATTCTTGTTCCATTCTCATCAACTCTGCAGCGTATTCCCCTTGTTTCACATTTGCTTTTACTAGGCAGCAATAATGTAATTCCATCTACACCATATTTTCTGCATATATCACTATTTAAAACATCAACCACATTTATTGATTTTGTAGGATCGCCAAGCATAATTCTGAGTGCAGGCTTAATCTTACCTTTCTTTCTACTTTCTTTAATTCCTATATATTCTAAAGTATTATCTTTTATACTTTCCTTTACATCTTTTGCAATTTTCTGAGCAATTGCACCTACGACATTTTTGCTATCGTACTTATTGGCATGTTTATATTCATACCTGCCATTAACCTCATATCTATACTTTTCCTGTCCTTCTTCATTGGAAAGTACAGTAGAAAAGTGTTTAAACCACTTTTCATCATCATCAATACTAACTTCTTCGTTCTTATCTTCAGAATCCATAGATACTTTACTATCTGGGCTCAGATTTTTAAAAAAATTATCTTTTAAGCGCAAATAAAAACGATTACTTTTATCAAAATAATCCTGATTATTAACTGCTTTTGGATTATCTACCACCATATTACCTCCACATATTAGCTATATAGAGGTATATATCAGTGTTGACCTTCTAGGTCAACACTAAACAATAACGAAAACTATAGTTGTTTCTTTTCACCTGCTAAAGATTGTGCTTGTGCTTCATCTACACTTGTTGAAGGTTGCTTCTCAATATGTGTGATTTAGATATTCTCGTGCTTCATCACTATATTTAATGCTCTTGTAGCTTAAACTTCTTATCAACACCTTGCCTAAATGAAAATATTCCTATTTCTTGGAAAAATTTGTTATATTTACCTTGGTTACTGACTCTCATTTTTTATGATATATTTATCCTTAAGCGGTTAAATGGCTATTTTATAATGAATTTTGTCAGTAATCGCTAGTTTTTCTCCTGCTATGCAACAAAGCCCTCTGGCATCCAGATTAGACACTAAGTTGATAAGTATAAAAGCAGCTAACCTTATGTAAAAACACAATATTCCAGTGTTAAGCACTGGAATGACATTGTATGAACATTGTACCATATTACAATCAGTTGTGATTGGTATGACAAGATTAAGAGGTGCTAGAATAATGAAACCGAAGTCATACATAGAAAATAGGTTGGGTATTTTCAACTTTTGCTATATACTCAAGTAAAAATCTCTCTTTTACAGATGGATACAGTAAAGTTTGTTTTCTTACTGCCAACAATACTACTCATACTAGTTGCTGGTGTTTACCTATCGGTTAAACTAAAATGGTTACAGGTGTTTAGACTACCGTATGCCGTTTCACTTATTGGAGCTAAAAGAGGAGAAAATAAATTTTCTTCTATAGCCGCCCTGTTTACAATCTTAGGAGGAAATTTAGGAGTAGGAAACGTTTCAGGCACTGCTGTTGCTCTAAAAACCGGAGGACCAGGATCCATTTTATGGATGGCAATAATTATTGTTGTTACTTCTGTGATAAAATATGTTACTTGTTACCTAAGTATAAAAACCAGAAAAGAAAAAAATGGACGGTTTATAGGTGGACCTGTAGCCTACATGACTGATGCATTTAATTCTAGAAAAGCTACAGTTGTGTTTCTAGTTATTATGATGATGGTTTCAATAACAGTTGGTAACCTTGTTCAGGTAAATTCTCTATCAATACCACTCAGCATGGTAGATATACCTGTAGTCATTGGCGGCATTGTAATGGCCATAATATTTTTTGTTGTTGCAGCTCTCAGCTTAAAAAAAATTAAAATTTTTATATCGGCTATGATACCGATAATGACGGTAAGTTACCTCACACTTTGCGGTATCATATTATTTAAGTTTAGTGAAAATATTCTTCCTTCTCTAAAACTAATAACAAGCAATTTTTTTACAACTAGTAGCTTTAACTCTGGCTTATCTTTAGGTTTAATTTTAGAAATGTTGACTATTATTCAAGTAGGAACTCTGCGAGGTATTTTTGCAACAGATATAGGACTTGGCCTCGAAGGAATTGTACACTCCTCGATTACTCCTAAAAAAAATAACAATAAATTTATCATTGAACAGAGTCTAATCACAATAATATCTCCTTTTATAGTTGCACTCATAGTGTTCATTACAGCAATGGTACTGCTTGTCACAGATTCTTGGATTACTGATTTAGAGAGCACTAACATGTGCATTTTTGCTTTTAGAAAAGCTATGAATTGGCCCTATACTGACTATTTAATTATGGCTATAATGTTTTGTTTTGCCTTTACTACTATCTTTACTTGGTTTTTTTGTTCAAAACAAACAATACGCTATGTATCTATGGATAATAAATACACTAAAATCTGGACTGTAGTTTTTACCTTAATCATTCCATTTGGTGCAATCGGTGGAGTTAAGTTACTCTGGGATATCGCTGATATTTCAATTGCTGCTTTGCTACTCATAAACATACTTGCTATACTCAAGCTCACTTCTCAAGATCCAGAAGTATTTACTATGAGTAGCAAATACCTGAAGTTGCAAAAACAGAGCTAAAGCAATATTTTAAGTTGTCATCCCAGTCTGGAATCCAGCCTTTCATGAACTTCATCAAAAATTTTATGTTTTAACATAATACTTTTATGCTCACTAACTGAGTGCGACTGGATCCCAGTGGGCTTTGTTGCACCACTCAAGGAAAGAACAGGCAGTTACTGATGGAATTTGTTATAAAATAGATATTTAGCCGACAAAGGAAAAATATGCCAATAAGAATGAAAGTCAGTAACTGCAATGAATATAACAAATTTCTTCAA
>NZ_JBNRJY010000732.1:0-576 GCF_059414725.1 Wolbachia endosymbiont of Tuta absoluta | reverse complement strand
ATTCATTTGATTAAAATAGTTTTCTTAACATGTTTTTGCAATTTAGATCCGAAACATTTTGCTTTCCATTTCTATTGTATATAATATTATAGTTTCATCATAACGGTTACAACGACTTCTTTGAGTGACTAAAAATGGATTTGTAGCCCAGTTATATACAAGAACTATAATATCTAGGGTTTTTATATATAATAATTAAGTGTTTCGTTTTTAGCTACTCAGCATAGGTAGGTAGGTACATAAATCAGACACAGGTCTAGAATATAAAGATTAAAGTCACTGCTTACGGTTGCTATTTGATAATTATTTTGCTTTTTACTTACCTTAAGTAGGTACATAGAGCTGAACAAAGTATCTCAACTATACAAGGAGTAGGTAACAAATAGTAGTTTATGCAACTGTCGTATAATGGGGGTCATTAGAATGCGAGTGTCTGTTTATATAAGGGGGAAAAGAAAGAATGCAAAATCCATTTACAAATACAGCATTTAGCATGACGGCACTAACAAATGCGATGAATATATTGCCGATAAATTATGGACGTGTTGAAAATTTAAATTTATTTCCAAATAGGTC
>NZ_JBNRJY010000731.1:0-415 GCF_059414725.1 Wolbachia endosymbiont of Tuta absoluta | reverse complement strand
GATGGGCCGCTTCTTTTCACAAGAACATTGGGGCTCTGGAGTACCTTATGTAGACCACCAGGTGTACCATCAGGAGCCCACCTAAATTATTGGAGATACAGAAATGGTTCTAAAACAAAAGTTGTTCAGTATGATCGGCCGCTTCTTTTCACAAGGACATTGAGGATCTGGAGTACCTTATGTAGACCACCAGGTGTACAGTCGGTTGTAGCACATAACGTAACATAGTCCCAGCACGCTTCAGGACCTGCTGAGAGCGAACCCAATTGGAATATCTATCGTTTTCGTGTTATAAATAAATAATTTACACAAAGAAGGAGTCTTTCTGGAGTGAGAAACCTGGAGCAAGAGTATTAAACTCAGGTACTTTTAAGATGATTATATCTTGGCAACCCTGGACCTATTTCGGAAATAA
>NZ_JBNRJY010000730.1:0-409 GCF_059414725.1 Wolbachia endosymbiont of Tuta absoluta | reverse complement strand
AATTGAACAAAGGCTAACTATAAATTCTTCTGAAGTACCTAAAAATACACATTTGCAAATGCATTTTTTTTATATAAAGATCGATCATCTTTTCCATTATAGTAGAACTGTTATTTTTCAGCTCTAAGTAATCCTCATGTGAGAAAATCATGTGTACTCCAATGCTTGAGCCTTCGTTAATCGGTTTTAAGACGTACGGATAATCAACTTTAATATTTTCAATCTTCATATCTTTACGCTCAGCTATTACTCTGTCAATTAAGCCAGTTTTCATTGCTTCTTCAGGATCGATCCACATGTCCTATCGTTCCCACGTTTACATGCGGCTTTCCAAATGCTTCTACTATCGCTGTCATAATTACTAACCTTTAATTATACTTTAACTTTAACTCATCAACCACATATTGTG
>NZ_JBNRJY010000729.1:0-488 GCF_059414725.1 Wolbachia endosymbiont of Tuta absoluta | reverse complement strand
TCGTTCAACGACCCGATGAAGGTCGCGCTACAACGTACTATTTATTATACTGTGCTACAACTTCGCTACATCAGCCGTCACGAACACACGCATAAAGTGAACATGCCCATTATCATTATCATGTCGTGCTAAACAAAAGTCATGCCATAAACAATGAACTAAACATACTCAAAGGTTCTAAACATATTCTGAACTAAACATATTCAAAACAAAAAAAATTCAAGGAATTCAATTTTATCCTTTAAATCAAATTTTATTTTGAATTATAGTTGTTACAGTAATTTTATTAACATGAATTGGAGCCCGACCAGTTGAAGTACCCAATTTATTATTTTGTATATCGTTGTTAAAAAAAGTGTTCGGTCGAGGCGCGGCGCGTCATTGGCAGAGCAGCGGGACGGTATTCCACAGGTCCCGGGTCCAATCCTCGGCTGTCGCAAAAATAAAACAATTTCCTATTTTTAAACTAACCGGTTATGAACAGGTTT
>NZ_JBNRJY010000728.1:0-320 GCF_059414725.1 Wolbachia endosymbiont of Tuta absoluta | reverse complement strand
ATTTAATAAAATAAACTCTGATTTCCCGGCAGTTTTTATGGTTGATTCTGCAGGATATGAATCCTTGATAAATTTTCGTACAGTTGATGACTACCTGATAATTGAAAGAGTAAGCTCGGTATTTACCTTAAGAAACGGATCGATCGAATGACTTCTGAAATGCTTTTTTATTATCTAAATAGCGGCCTGAGTGCCCAGTGGTTTCACCCACTGCTTACCGTTTTCCCGCGGGAAGAAGACCTTTTCTCGGCATAAATTATATATTTTAACATTTTGCTTGAACTACTCTATCTGCTTCAGAAAACTGCATCATATTCTTT
>NZ_JBNRJY010000727.1:0-416 GCF_059414725.1 Wolbachia endosymbiont of Tuta absoluta | reverse complement strand
TCAGAGCCAAATATTCTCATTAAATCATCTTCAAGTGATAGAAAGAACTTAGAAAGTCCAGGGTCACCCTGACGACCAGAACGGCCACGCAGTTGATCGATCATGGCTTTTGCCATGCTTGTAGTGGTCATAGTTTAGATTGGGGAATGTGGACTGCGCAGAATCGCACTTCTTTACCAGTTTTAAAGCTGCAGCATGTATCACACTGATGATCTCGTTGCAGACGACAAATAAAGAATTCATCCGTACCAAAGTGGTGCGTCCCGCTTCTATTCTGAAACCCTCGGAGAAGATCGATCTGTTTCAAAATTTCTGATTAGACTTATAACCTCATCCCTGACGAGCAATTTGGCTTTTGGCACGGGCACTCTTGTATTCAACTAATGCACTGCATTGTCGAACACACTACTTTCAAG
>NZ_JBNRJY010000726.1:0-794 GCF_059414725.1 Wolbachia endosymbiont of Tuta absoluta | reverse complement strand
GATCGTACACACATATCACGCCTATAATCCAAACATATTGCCGGTTTTATTATTTGTATCGGCCAAATACATACATATTGCCGTGTGATGCCGGCATAGAATAGCATCACGCCAGTTCTTTCCCGTGGGAGTCGTAAGAGGCGACTAATGCACTCGAGAGCGTGTATTGTATTAGGCGATGGGCTGACAACCTATCACTATGGCGATACTCAATTTTGCGAATGACTCAAATGTTTGTCAGTCGTGCCGTTAATGTCCGTTGTTTTGCGGCCGTTTACGCTCTGCCTGCTCCGCAAGGGATTACAGGCGGGATATATATGTATGTTTAAAATTATAATGACAATACTGTTTGTATGAAGTAAATTCATGGTATTCAGATTAGAAATAAAGAACCTGTACTGGACCCAGCTACTTTCTACCTGTAGGAAAATATGTTATTTCCACGGGTAAACACGTATTAAATTGATTTAACATCATCGTCAGCGGATGAGTCTAGTTGAAAGTGAAACCTGGTTAACTGGGATCGATCGGCCTCCTAGATTCCTAATACATACATGTGTTTAATTTGATTCGAGGTACTTACTTTACACAATTTTTAGTAAACACGCCTCATTAATTTATACCACGCCAATCTGTCACTGTCACAACTTTGATACACTATGTAGGACTACTTGTACAGGCGGCTGGACATTCGGTAAATATCTGGGATCGATCATCTTCATCAGTCAAATTAAGTAACTCCTTTATTTTTAGTTCTTTCAAATCTTTGATTATCACTTCTTTCTCATTTGGTA
>NZ_JBNRJY010000725.1:0-5333 GCF_059414725.1 Wolbachia endosymbiont of Tuta absoluta | reverse complement strand
TAGAAAATTTAAAAGTCGAAAAATGTTTAAACCATTAACCGACCCATTGGAAGCAATGGTTACACTGAAAAAACAATGTCAGGATTATAATAATGTTAATTATTATAAGGATGTAAAAAAAAATGAAGATACAAGTGACCAAACTATTGAACTAGACTCTCACAGTAATAGTAATGACTCTTTAGATGAAAATGATTTTAAATCTCCTGTGAAGGAAGATCGATCACATGCTTTTCAGCCATCTAATAAGCATAATCGGAGATGTGTTTTTTCCATCAGACGACAAATTAGTCAGCATACTTAAAGCTTTTGGAGTGTTTGCAGTGGGTTTCTTAATAAGACCAATTGGTGCTGCTATATTTGGCCACATTGGCGATAAATATGGAAGAAGGATTGCTCTATTTCTCTCTATCATATTGATGACTCTATCAACCGTACTTATTGCATTTGTTCCAGGCTATCAGAACATTGGGGTACTCGCATCAGTACTGGTGGTATGTTTAAGATTATTGCAGGGTATATCTCTTGGAGGAGAGGCAGGAAATGCCCCATTTTTAATAGAGCATGCTCCTAAAAATAAAAGAGGATTCTTTGGCAGTATTGAAGTATTGAGCGCAATTCTTGGCTCAATATTAAGTCTTATAGTGGTGCTTATATGCAAAAAAGTATCCGATTTTGAATCTTGGGGATGGAGATTGCCTTTTATTTTCAGTTTTGTAATAGGATTAATCAGTATATATATGAGATATATACTCGATGAAAGCCCAGAATATAAAAAGCAGGAAAAGCCACATGAATTACCGTTAAAAGAACTGTTAAATGGCTATAAAAAACCTTTTCTAATATCAATTGGAGTTGACATAGTTGAGAATGCATCTCTTTACATATATTTAGTGTTTTTTAATCTACTTGCATCAACAATAAACACTCACTTTAATCACGCAGTAGAAATATTGAATCAGGTTGCACTTGGAGGATTGACTATACTATTTGCAATACTTTCTGATAAGGTAGGGAGAGAAAGAGTCATGAAATTTGCATTTGTGACTTTTATAGTAGTAAGTTATCCAGTTTTTTCAATGATACTAAGTGGTAATAATTTGCTCACCATAATGGCGCACGTTCTTTTTATAATCCCAATAGCTGCTTCTCTTGGTCCTGTTAGCGCGTTTATGTGTGAATTATTCCCAATAAAGGTACGATACAGTGGATTTGGTTTATCAAGAAATATAGCTTCGGGATTTTTTGGTGGTCTTGCACCATTTATATGCACAACTATTATCAAAGTTACAGGACAAGGAACTTTAGCAAGTTTTTACATGATTTTCTGTGCATTAATTGGGTTAGTTGCTATATCACAAGTTAAGAGTTAGATTTTTTCAAAAACCAAGTGTTTAAAAAATCTAATCATAAGGTGGAAAATGCCAATTTTTAGGTGATAGTGTAAATATTTCAACTCCATCTTTTGTGACTCCAAGCGTATGCTCAAACTGTGCAGAAAGTGAAAGATCACGTGTTGTCACTGTCCAGCCATCTAGCTTGCTGAGCAGAGTTTCATGTTTTCCAGCATTGATCATTGGTTCTACCGTAAAAAACATGCCTTCTTTTAAGATAAGATCCTCACCTTCATCATAAAAATGTACAACATTTGGTGGAGCATGAAAAACCTTTCCTATGCCATGTCCACAATAATTGCGTACGATAGAATATCCAAAATCTTCAATATATTTTTCTATAGTAAGTCCTATTTTATTTAACTTATTGCCTGGCCTGACTTGTTTTATTGCTTCCATTAGCGCATTATAAGTAGCATTACACAAACGCTTTGCTTTTATTGAGGGTTTACCAGCCCAAAACATGCGACTTGTGTCACCATACCAGCCATTTAAAATCACTGTAACGTCAATATTTAAAATATCTCCATCTTTAAGAGGTTTATCATCAGGAATACCATGACATACAACAGCATTTTTCGAAGTACAAATTGATTTCGGATATCCCTTATAATTCAGTGGTGCTGGAATTGCACCTGCATTGATTATAAAATCATGACATAGATCATTTAATTCATTAGTTGTTACGCCTACTTTGACGTGTGGTGCAATAAAATCAAGGGTTTCAGCTGCAAGCCTGCCAGCTTTACGCATAAAGTCAAAATCTTCTTGTGAATGTATAGTTATGTTCATGTTTCTTACGTTTTATTGTAATTTTCTGCTTCTCTTACGGATACATCAGTGTAATAATACTATAAAAATAAGCTCTTAGATCAAGCCATTTGTATATTAAGAGATAAAGACAAAAATCTAGACTGTGACTTTTGATTTAACCCAATGGTATAACTTACTTATTTTGCCATCGTGACCAAGCATTCCAGAATTATTTCTATAAAAGGTGTCAACTATTAGCTTTATAGAGCCTAAAGCAGCAGAAAATACAGGATTTTTGTCGTATTCGCCATCAAGACCGCTACAAGATTCAGGGCATCCGATACGGACTTGTTTATTGAATATATAGCTTGCAATTTCTTTCATGCTTGTGAGTTGACTGGTTCCACCTGTGATCACTACTTTATTAATTGGATCTTTCTGTTCTTGAAATTGTTCTCTTATCAGCTCAAGTATTTCCTCAACCCTTGGTCTTATGATGTTAACAAGTTCAGACTTAAACACTTGAGTTGGTTCATCGCTTTCATTACTTTGCACTGCAATACATTCATTCTCATCTATTGAAGTTACAATAGTGCTACCGTATAGTATTTTTATGCGTTCAGCATGCTCTATACTTGTGCATAGTCCATAAGCTATATCTCGGGTAATGTGAATGCCACCAATTGGAATGCTGCTTGTGTACACAAGTTTTCCTCTCTTAAAAATTCCAATTGCAGTGCATCCACCTCCTATGTCAACAACGGCAGTTCCTAGCTCTTTTTCATCTTTACTTAGACAGGCAAGGCCTGCAGAATATGCAGAAGCAACACAACCAGACATACTTATCCCACTATTATTAGTTATACAATTTTCGATATTGGTAAGCGCTGGACGCGAAGCAGTGACAACATTAACATCAGCAGATAATCTTTTTCCATATAATCCACTGACTTCCTTTATGTCAGTCATATCATCTAAGTGATATTTCAGTGGTATATTGTGAATGATGACATTTTCTTCGATATATTTCTCAAATGTCTGAAAGACTACACGTTTTATGTCTCGGTCTGAAATTTCGTGATTAGCTGCAATAATTTCGTTATATACGTTAAAAGATGAGACTCCACATCCGGCTACATTCACATATATCTGGTCTATAGTCTCTTCTGATACTTGCTCAGCTAAACCTATAGTTGATGAAATAGAGTAACTTGCATGCTTTGCATCAGTTATTGATCCACCGCTTATACCTTCTGCACTTTTATAACCCGTTCCTATTATTTTATAGCTGAAGTTGCTATTGATCTTAACAATGAGACAGATAATTTTTGTTGTACCTACGTCTAAAACGGCAAAAACATTTCGCTTTGGTTTTATTATTACTGCAGAGTACATTAGTTGACCTTATGACACAATTCCATTCAAATTGTAGCTTCCTTTAATAATTTATATTTCTATTAAAAATACAGCAACATTTTAATATACCCAAAATACTGTACAAAGGAAAAAATAAAACATAAAATTTTAATTTTATGTCTAAATTGCCAATTGTAATTGCCCCTGATGAAAGGTTAACTACACGTGCCAGTGAAGTAATAGATATAACCGATAAAATTAAAGAATTAGTAAACGACATGTTCGAAACTATGTACTATGCAGAAGGTCTTGGTCTTGCTGCAGTACAAGTTGGAGTGCTGAAGAGAATTTTTATCATGGACGTTCAGCCAGAGAAGGCTGAAGATGGGCCAGCAGGATATGAATCAACTGGCAAATTTTGCATGATTAACCCTGAAATTACAGAATTATCGGGTGAACAAGTAATTCTCAAAGAAGGGTGCCTTTCAATTCCAGAGCAAAGCCATGAAATTAAGCGTCCAAAATATTTAACTGTGAAATATAAAAATTTAAATAACGAAGAACAGACGCTAAAAGCTAGTGGTTGGCTTGCAAGGTGTATTCAGCATGAGTTAGATCATTTAAATGGTATATTATACGTTAGACATTTGTCTAAATTGAAGTACGATATGGCTATGAAAAAAGCTCAAAAGGTTAAGAGGCACTATGAACAATGAAGATCTAGAATTGTTGAAGTTCTATCATGAAGTGGGTGTTGACTGCACGCTAACTGAAGGTGAAGAGGAAAAAAAAGTGGAAAATGAGAGAGCTGCACAGTCTTCTGTCATCGAGCAGAAAAAAGCCATGTTCCCAAGTGATTGGATCATTGAAGCAAGGAAGCTTGCAAGTGAATGTGGTAGTGTAGATGAACTAAGAAGTGCAGTTAAGTCATTTGAGGGTTGTGAAATAAAAAAAACTGCAACTAATACTGTTTTTTCCGATGGTAATCCAAATGCAAAAATCATGCTTGTTGGTGAAGCACCAGGAGCAAATGAAGACCTGAAAGGCATACCATTTTGTGGTGCAAGCGGAATGCTGCTCGATAAGATGCTCGGTGCAATTAATCTGGACCGCACTAAGGTATATATAAGCAACACCGTGTTTTGGCGTCCACCAGGTAATAGAAAACCAACTGATCTAGAGCTTGATATGTGCAGACCATTTGTTGAGAAGCATATTGCTCTTGTTTTACCGCAGATTCTGATTTTTGTTGGAGGAATCGCATGTTATAGCCTTCTTGATAACACAAAGACTATATCGAACTTGCGTGGCAAATTTCATACTTATACTAACCAATATTTATCTCATGCAATTACCACAGCCGCTATATTTCATCCAGCCTATCTACTTCGTCAACCAGCACAAAAACGCTTAGCTTGGGAAGATTTAAAGAAGATTAGAGAATATCTTGATAATACCAATAACCACACGGACGTTTAGCTTACTACTTGTTGTCATCGCAGTACCTTCTCCTATCATTCCAGACTAGAATGACACCCTATTGACACACTGCCTAGTTCATGTTAGTTATAGATATTAAGAAATTTACTAAACAAAAAAAAGGCAAAAGAATCCCCCAGTAGTGAGTTTTGACCCTATAATAATGTAAATTGGCATTGTAGTAATGTGCTAACGCTTATTTAAAGCGTGTTTTGGCTGAATGTAGAAAAAATAAAAAAGACATGCAGCCGCTATAATTTTATGTAATCTGCCAATATATACCTGAGTTTTTTACTGAATTTTGTTGTTAAATCTGCAGAGATTAAAAACAAGGATAAATACTCTTATTGA
>NZ_JBNRJY010000724.1:0-5158 GCF_059414725.1 Wolbachia endosymbiont of Tuta absoluta | reverse complement strand
GAAATTTCAAAGTTTATTTAAGCCACTTATAATTATTTTCTTACCTGTATTTCTGGTATTGAAGCAACCTAATTTAGGCACAGCTGTGATAATGTTTTTTATAGGAGCATCAATTATATTTACAGCAATAATGGAAAGATCTCATTTAATAATTTTTGGAACGCTTGGCATTTTCGCAATACCAGCTATTTGGCCTTTTTTACGCCCTTATCACAAGCAAAGGATATTATCATTTTTGGATTCGTCAGTGGATCCGCTTGGAATAGGTTACAATGCGCAGCAATCTCAGACAGCTATTGGTTCAGGAGGTTTATTTGGTAAGGGGTTTGTTAATGGGAGTCAAACTCAACTTGGATTTTTGCCAGAGAAACGCACAGATTTTGCTTTTGCTGTACTTAGTGAGGAATGGGGGTTCTTAGGTAGCATGGCTTTGATTTTACTCTATACCACATTGCTTGCTATAATATTCTCTATCGCTTACAGGTCAAAAAATTATTTTTCTAAGTTAATATCTATCGGGGTTTTCGCCTTTTTTAGTGCTCATTTCTTTATAAACATTGGAATGACAATAGGCCTTTTACCTATAATAGGTGACCCACTGCCATTTCTATCCTATGGCGGAAGCACAACTGCTGCGAGCTTGATATGTATAGGGTTGCTACTTAGTTCCGTAGCATCTACAAAGGACTTAAAGCTAAGCTTCCGATTTCATCCATAGCAAGAGCTTAGACAACTATCATTCTGCTAATAGTTAACGTCTTATTCTTCAATGAGAATCCCATTTTACGGTGCTTAAATCTATTCCCTCTTGTACCATTTCCAAAAGTGGGCTCATCTCTCTTAGCCGTCCAACATTTTTAGTAACAAGATCTGCTGCATATAGAACTTCATCTTTAGTTGTAAATCGGCCAAGGCCAAATCTAATTGATGAATGCTCAAGATCGTGGCCGTTGTTTAGTGATCTTATGACATAAGAAGGTTCAAGAGATGCGGATGTGCATGCAGAACCAGAGCTTACTGCTAAATCCTTGATTGCCATGATAAGAGACTCACCCTCAACATAAGGAAAACTTAAGTTAAGGTTACCAGGAATCCTATTTTCATAGTCACCATTTAGAACAATATCAGGAAATGCCTCTTTTATTTTGTTGTACAAAATATCTCTCAACTCTTCTAATTTGCTTGCTTCTATTTCCATTTCTTCTTTAGCGATGCGTGCCGCTTCACCAAAACCAACTGCAAGGGGAGTAGGAACTGTTCCAGAGCGCATGCCTCTCTCCTGTCCACCACCACTAATTAGTGGCGTCAACCTAACACGAGGATTTTTTCTACGGACATATAATGCACCTATTCCCATAGGTCCATAAATTTTATGGCTAGAAAGGCTCATAAGATCAATGTTCATTTCATTTACGTCTATTGGAACTTTTCCAAAGCTTTGAGCAGCGTCTGTATGAAAAAATATATTATGCTTTCTACACATTGCACCAATTTCTTTGACAGGTTGCATTACTCCGATCTCATTATTTACCATCATCACTGAAATCAGAATTGTTTTATCAGTGATTGCCTCCTCAAGTTTCAACAAATCTATAATTCCGTTTTGCTTAACGGACAAATATGTAACTTTAAAGCCTTCATTTTCTAGATGTCGACAAGAATCTAAAACGCACTTATGCTCCGTGCAGACAGTTATTATATGATTCCCCTTATTCTTATAAAAATGAGCAACACCCTTGATAGCCATGTTATTTGATTCAGTTGCACCCGAGGTAAAGACGATTTCTTTGCTGTCTGCATTCACTAAATCAGCAATGTGCTTCCTTGCTTTTTCTACTGCTTCCTCAGCTTTCCAACCAAATGAATGGCTACGAGAGTGTGCATTACTAAACTCACCAAAATAAGGTATCATCACCTCCAAAACACGAGGATCTACTTTAGTAGTAGATTGATAATCGAGAAATATTGGTAATTTTATTTTAGCATTGCGTATTTTTTCCACATTCATAGTCAGATTCCAGCATAGAAGTTACTACATTTAGTAGCACTAAGGCTTAATTTTTTCAAGATATAATCTTGCCTAAACGAAAGTTGTCAGCGCTCTCTCCTACGTTATTCCAGTGCCCATGTAATGTCATTCCCTATAATCAGTGTTTAGCTAGGTCGAATACACGCTAGGAAACTCTACTCGCGCTAGTGGTTTCTTGCTGTCTATTTGTTAAGATTGGTTTATCAACTTGAGTATCAGGCTTTGACAATGCATATACAGCACTGCCAACTACTAGCGCTATAGCTGCAGTTTTAGCCACTGCTATTGGTGTAGAGGGTTTTGACTCAACTGTAACTATTCCAGTTGCAGAAAGTGCTTTCGCTATTAAAACACCTGATAATGCAGTTGCACTACCGGCAAAAAAACCTTTCGCAATTGCTGATGTGCGTTGTTTTTCCTCTTTAGTTAAATTCCTAGAAGCAGTTCTAGCATGATTTTTCACATTAACAGAGGAGCCTTCACGTTTTTTTGGCGGAGTAAATACATAACCTCTTTGAATAGCCAAAGATAAAGGTGTCACTCCATAGTTATCTTTTATATTAACATTCGCACCGTTTTCTATGAGAGAGTTTACCACGTCTACATGGCCAATTATAAGAGCTAAATGTAAAGGAGTCCATCCCTCCTTATCTTCTTGTTCATTAATCCTGATTTCATCTTTTTCCAACAGAGCATCTACTACCTCTTTATAACCATTTTCAGCAGCTAAATGTAAAGGTGTCTTTTTATTTTTATCTTTTATATTAACATCTATCCCTTTTGTTACTATTAAAGCCTTTGTCAAGCTCGTATAGCCTAACTTAGCAGTTAAATGTAATAATGTGAATTCATTATCTCCAACTTCAAATTTATAATTTACATAAAAATTACTCTCTTCCCACTGTTTAAATACCTCTTCATTGCTTGCCTTTAGCTCTTCTTTTACTTTTTCAATTACGTTCCTTTTATCTAATTTATTATCACTATTAACCGTCCTTAATATTTTCCGCCACTGCTGATAATTTATTGTCATAATTTTTACCCTAATCTTAAATAATTTATTTTAATTTTTAAATAATCAAAATAAGAAATCAATATTTATTTTAAATGAGCTTATAATCGAAATTGTGGGTAGCAAATTGAATCACAATGTTCGTATAGCTGCAACCCTGAAGCTACTATCTCTCATCCACTGCAGATATTGCACGGTGCTGTCGATTTGATCGTCGTGGCGGGTTTCTGGAAACATTAAAATTTCATACTCAAAATCGCTGAGCCATATTGCTTGATGCGGCAGAAAAACCTTGCCGGATTCTATTATCGGAACAATCTGGTGGAATCGAGCGATTTTACTGTTATGCGGCACTATCTCAATAACAGGTATTGTCTTTAGCTCTTGAATCAATTGTTGACCGCTTGTTTTTGCTTCGATTAAAATTGCGTGTGGCTTCCACCTTGCAGCTAGTGATAGAACTTGTTCTTTAAGTTTTGGATACTCAAGCTTCGCACGGTATACATCGAGTAAATAAAACTTATTATTCACCTTTGTCCAGGTGGTGCAGACACTAAAACCGCTAGAATCGTTTGTTGAAACTGCAGTATCCCAGCTCTGAGTTATATGTAAGAGATTGTCAGGAAAATTTCTATAGCGTTTCAACCATTCTTGCTTAATTATACCACTTGAAAGCGGCAGAGGATTTTGTTGATATTGAGCAGCAAAAGCGTAACTCCCAAGTTCAGCCTTTATCATTTCAATTTCTCCTACATCTAGGGGATATAGCAGCTGACCTTCCTTTTTTAAGTATAAAATCCTTGAAGATGTAGCGCCTGTTGAGCTTTTGCACTCATTTGTAGTTACTTGAATAATAGGAACAGGAGAAGGGAGAATTGGTCTTTTGATTGAATAGATAATTTCCTTATTTTCAGAAATCATTGGCAAACAAACATGATGCCATATATTTTTCGGCTTGGAGAGAAGATGACCAGTTAAATCTTCCTGATGTAGTCTGTGCATTACAACAACGATAACTCCTTTTTTCCTTTCATTGAGCCTAGTTACTAAAGTCTGATCAAACCAATTTGTAGCACGTTTTCTAAACGTTTCACTCAAAGCTTGAGAGGAGCTCAGTGGATCATCTACGACGATAAAATCTCCACCTTCACCAGTCAGTGTTCCACCAACAGATGTTGCAATCCTACATCCTCTCTGCACTGTTTGAAATTTATATTTAGTGTTCTGGTCTTTGCATAGTTCTACCTCTGGAAATAGCGCTCTATACCAGCTAGACTGCATTACGCACCTGGTGTCAAGCGAATGCTTTTCGCTAAGCCGCTGAGAATAGCTTGCAACTATTATTCTTGCGGTTGGCTGATTACCAAGTATCCATGCAGGCCATGCAACACTCACGCACATAGACTTCATTGAGCGCGGAGGCATATTGAATATTATTCGCTTCACTTCACCAACACTTGCTGCTTCAAGCCTGTCTGCTATGATTTTTATATACTGATAATTGTTATACTCACATCCCGGCATCACCGTTTGAAAGCATAGTTCGATAAATTTTAAAAAGTTCATGTTAGTCTCCTATAGTGTTAGTGGAATTTACTTTATGGTGGTGTCAGCCTCTTTGGTGTCATATCAGCGTCCTTTTTCTTGTCATCCAAGTAGCCCTTTCCTTGTCATTCCAGTGCTTGACACTGGTTCACCTTATGATGGTGTTATTCAAGTAGCCTCTATCCAAGTGCCCCTTTGGTGTCATCCGAGTAGCTGACACTAATTTCTTACCAACAAAACCTAGCATAACTTTTGTGCTCAAAAGATTTCTGGATTCCAGCATCAAGTGCTGGCCTGAAGCTTTAGTTACAAGTATTAAGAAATTCACCAAATGAAGAAAAAAGGCAAAAGAATCCCCGTGTAACGAGTTTTGACCCTATAATAATGTAAATTGGCATTGTAATAATGTGCTAACGCTTATTTAAAGCGCATTTTGGCTGAATGTAGAAAAAATAAAAAAGACATGCAGCCGCTATAATTTTATGTAATCTGCCAATATATACCTGAGTTTTTTACTGAATTTTGTTGTTAAATCTGCAGAGATTAAAAACAAGGATAAATACTCTTATTGA
>NZ_JBNRJY010000723.1:0-664 GCF_059414725.1 Wolbachia endosymbiont of Tuta absoluta | reverse complement strand
CGCTCATACCATTAAATTTAAAGGTTTATACTATTTATCATAAAAAGCAAGTTGTAAACACTAATTACATAATTGCTTTTTGACTGAATTAGATCGATCTACAGAAGAGACGGAGATGGTTCCATAGCTAAATCTTTTTTGCATGATGATATTTTCCTGCTGGCCCATACATTTAGGGTCTGGAGCACTTAATGTAGAATACCAGAAGTTCAGTTAAACATTAATAAATGGTATGAAAAAATTATGTAGCAAAAGTTGTATAGCATGAATGGACCGCTTCTGCAGACACATAGACATACTGATGTGGTAGCTCCGCAGCTTAAGTTGTTCAGCATGATACCTAAAAACTATTTATTGGAAAGATGATTGGCGACCATTTGCAAAGTGTATACACAGGAAAAACTGTTGCTCATTCCATAGATTGAACCCTTAGTACAGTTATTATTTAGTAAACTTATATAGTTATATGTGTTGGCTGCAATACGCAACTTGTATAATTACTCAAATAAGCTACTATTTTAAATTGTAGAGGTACATAGTATGACTCTACCACAGTAAAAACTTTCGATATGTTTTTCTTTTTCATAATTCTAACTGCATATTTATGAGAATAGTAATATATTTGTACAATAATTTTAAACAATCACGTGACGCATTTTATTAA
>NZ_JBNRJY010000722.1:0-323 GCF_059414725.1 Wolbachia endosymbiont of Tuta absoluta | reverse complement strand
CTATTTCCTCTTCGGAAGCTTTCAGAACAAAATCATCGTATGAAACGTATTGAGCTTTTGGTATAACTAGAATATGAATTATGGTACCTAACTTTGAGTACATAATTGCTGGCTCAAGCCACGCCTACCGACGCTTGATTGTAGTGAATTTATATCACGTCAGTCGCCGCCTGTGCCACTTATTAGCAGATCGATCCTGGTGTTTACAATTTGGACTGTGACTGTGGAATCTCATATATGGGAGAAAAAAGAAAATTGCATAATACACTTTTTTTTATTAATTACAATTTTGTTATGTCCTAATAGAAAACCGGCTCGGGCGG
>NZ_JBNRJY010000721.1:0-1392 GCF_059414725.1 Wolbachia endosymbiont of Tuta absoluta | reverse complement strand
ACCTCCCAAATAAAGCGAGGCTATGTCAAACAGTGGCCATAAAGATCACGTAGTTATGAGCAAGTTGTCAATACCAAACTACCCAATAAACCATTTCAACTTTACCATTTGCATGCCCATTCTCGTGGTGCGATGCTGATCGATCCGAACATAATGAGACGAACGAGTGTAGATAAAGTTTAAATAACAAAATTTTAAACTTTCGCGGTTGCTCACAATAGTCATAGTTATAATTTAAACGGGTAAAATAAATAATAAAAGTTCGTCGGTAAGAACCCGTTTAAAATATGATTATGAATAAAGTTTAAAACAGTTTAGTATGAACTTTTACTAATATTGCCCGAAGCTTAAACTATTACGCAGGTTGCTTATTATACTCGTACCAAAAAACATGATACAGGATGGTAAAATAAGTAAAATATATATAATTAATAAGAATATTGTTTATGTACCTTTGTGAATATTACCTTTTACATGCTGATAAATAGTTATAAAAACTTCACATCATGTATATGTATGTTTACCTTGGAGAGTCCCTTCTCGACAAATATCTCGTCATCATTGATATATAGTTATTAATGTAATAATATAGCCTAAAATTAGTAGCATAAAACCCAAGCAACTACGAAATAATTTTTTATCAGCATGTAAATTAATATTTGCCTGAATTGCACTGAATTTTGCTATACAGGATATTTGAGTCTAGATAATATTCCTGGATGGTAGGGAAATAGTGATAAACTTCTCCTTACTTTACTCGGACCCCGAGAAAAGAACCTAAACCAATGTCAACCTAAAAATCCACATTTGACAGCTGTCAGATTCGTGCTAATGCTATGAGGGTCCATTTTACTTTGTCGACATATCTAATAGTATGGAAATGTTAGCTTTCAAATATGGCGTATTTGGATGGCCTTACTTTAGAATGGATGCGATGCGTATCCAAGGAATTTCACTCTGTGATATAAATCCAAAAAAGTCAAACATTATCAAAAAACAAAAAGACCAATTAGAATTAACAAAATTAAATGAAGAAGTATAATCATGATATTAAGTTGCTTAAGATATCTTTCTGCAAACGTGAGGACTAAACTCTCAACCAAATAAATAAATTCATTCATTAATTCAACAAATAGGTCACGTAAATCTACATCATTCATCAAATATCATTGATTAGATTTCTTACAACGTAATTTGGTTAGCCGTGTGATGCCGGCCTAGAATAGCATCACCCCATTTCTTACCTATGGCTGTCGTAAGAAGCGACTACGGGACTCGAGGGTTAGATGTGTATTGCAATTTTAGGCGATGGGCTGACAACCTGTCACTATAGTAATACACAGTTATCTGATTGACCCTCAAACTTTTGTCAGACGTGGTGTTAATATCCGT
>NZ_JBNRJY010000720.1:0-1151 GCF_059414725.1 Wolbachia endosymbiont of Tuta absoluta | reverse complement strand
TTCCAGGTAAGAGAAACACCACACTCATTTGCCGCGCAATCTACTTTCCCATTCTACTTCCAAGTGGCTTGGGCTTTGTATTCATCTGTAGACGATGTAAATCACTGCGCTAAATACCATTTTAGCCACCTCACACTATAAGATCGATCGTGATTTTGTATGGGAGGTCAAATATTTTTGCTGTTTCCTGACATATGTTCCTAGGGGAAAGTTGTTCAGTTTCATTGTCTGCGTGCACCCTATCAGTATTCGAAGGGCTGTCCCTTACACCCCGTATAAAAATACCGGGTGTTCAATGCATGCCATAACTTAAGGGTAGGTTCAGCACCGATAGAGGAGGCCTTAAAAATATTTACTTTAGTAATTGCAGTCAGCTAATCTGACTGAATGATATTGGTCTGTTTTTGCTGTCCCTTACACCCCGTATAAAAATACCGGGTGTTCAATGCATGCCATAACTTAAGGGTAGTTTCAGCACCGATAAAGGAGGTCTCAAAAATATTTTAAAAAATCTAGAACATTTTTTTTTATTGGTCTGTTTTTGCTATTTGATTCAAATGCCTATAAGGAAGATGCGTCCAAGCTCCAAAGTTGTTAGGACCAAAAATACTTAAATTGGCTAAAAAAAATCATTTTTCGTGGCTTGAATATAACTAAGGAATATGTACAAACGTATAATAACAATAAATACGGTATACGGCATGATTAGACTTAGCAAAGGCATTTGACACTATTAACCATACCCTTTCTATAAATGCTACTAGACAGCATACAAGAACATTTACCTTTACTCATTTATATAATTGCAAAGTTTACTGTTTAGCACAACAGCTGCTTCCTATTGTTATACACATAAGAAGAATGACTCAATTTAAGTCTGAGGCGTTCCACAAGGTAGCAAAATGGAACCCACAAGTTTTCTTATGTATTTTTAGGACTGGAAGTTGAATTCAACTGATTGTTTCAGATTGTGCAAAGACCGCGATGGGTCAAAGCCGTCCGTCAGCGAATTTCAATCGTCAGCGATAACCGGAGTTAAGATGAGGTAACAGTTTTATTTATATTATCTGTGCTTCAAACGGTTGACTGCTGATCGATCTTCAAATTGCATTGATGTGTCTGATACGTTATCTTGAAGCAGTTGTATATTC
>NZ_JBNRJY010000719.1:0-541 GCF_059414725.1 Wolbachia endosymbiont of Tuta absoluta | reverse complement strand
GAAACCAAATACATAATTTGGCCTGGAACGGCGCAACTTAGGGAGAAATGATGACAAGGACTTGAGATGAAAAGGAGAAGCCCTCGGCGCGGCAATCGGCATGTAACACATATTAGCGCCTACAAGACTGCACGAATACTTCACGCATTGCATCAAACACAGTGCGGTCATTGCGGTCAGCGTGAAACGGATAGCGCCTACAAGAATGCATGAATACTTCACGCATTGCGCCAAACACAGTGCGGTCAGCGTGAAACGCATGGCGCCTACAAGACTGCGTGAATACTTCACGCATTGCGTCAAACACGGTGCGGTCTGCGCGGCGCGGCGGCGGAAGTTAAAATCATTAAACCACATTTATGTTTGTTCTTTCATAATTTTTTCGTTCATTTCTTATGAATGGAAGGCCTTGTCCACACAGAGATAGGTTTACGGAACTTAACTTTCGCGCAAAGTTTCGTGAACTTTTGCTAGTAGTGTTGACAGGGCTTTCCAAAAATGTGTTCGACACGAGTACCTAAATGCGTCTCATGCACCCCTC
>NZ_JBNRJY010000718.1:0-3153 GCF_059414725.1 Wolbachia endosymbiont of Tuta absoluta | reverse complement strand
CAATTTTAGGCGATGGGCTGACAACCTGTCACTATGGCGATTCACAATTTTCTGAATGACCCTAAAATGTTTGTCAGACGTGGCGTAAATGTCCGTTTTTAGCGGTCGTTTACGCTCTGCCTACCCCGCAAGGGATTATAGACGTGATATATGTATGTATGTATGTTTTCGTCTGTCCATTTTGCAAAAAATTGTCGAGAAGGTTGAACAAATAGCGCACGCGTGTGACTTCTTTCGCTTGCGGCAGCCCGCTAGATTAGCCCTTTCGCAGTGGCCGGCGCCTGGAGGTATGTTTTCAATACCTACACGCGGAGTGACACAGGCCTGACATAACATAAAATGTAATTTCATAGGCATCGCTCAAACCCTCACCGTACGACACCAGTTCTACGCCTGTTTAGATGCATTACAAAATTATACAGCCTAATTTTGTGATGCATCTAAACTGGCAGCCCTAAGTCCAGCCAATTTCGCTGTTATCATACCGTCCAGCCGACACCATCAATCATGTGTGTTATTGCGTTCACTTGCTTTGTAATGCACACCATAATGCATATTATACGGGTTCGAAATATTCATATTCATATAGTATTTACTGCATAATATCGCATGGTAGCACATACAGGTGTTAATAGTATGACAATTTATAGATACAACACATGATAGCCTTTCTCTAGGGTACTGCAACATGATTGAACACTCATAGAATTGAGTAACGAGGAGTTAAATAATGCTGTCACGTTATTCTTAACTCAAAGTTTAAAACTTAAGGCTGATGAAGTTGATCAATACGTAAAAAAGCATAATATAGATCTCAATACCCTAAAAAAACAAATAAAGTGTCAGCTGCTGTGGAACAAGATTATTGAAGTAGGAGTTGTACCGCTTATTAATATCAGCGATCGATCCAGAAGACTTAACTTTAAATAAGTGGCTGTATAATAAAAACTGGATTCCAGTGTCAAGCACTGACCATCCGCTACTCAAATTACCTGTATATTGCAATGTTCGTACACTGAAATGTTACAGCGCTGGGGTGACATTTCCCGAACGTGAACACAATTGTGAATCTAGTGGAGGTTTAGCATGATGAAAAAGACGATCAGCAGTGTATTTGCAAGAGAAATTTTAGATAGCAGGGGTTACCCAACAATTGAGGTAGAAATAGAACTATGTGATGGAGCAACAGGTAGAGCCGCTGTCCCTTCTGGGGCTTCGACCGGTAAACTAGAAGCATTGGAGCTGAGAGATCAAGATGAAAAAAGGTATTGTGGTAAAGGAGTGCTGAAAGCTGTTCAATCTGTGAGTGGAGTGATAGCAAATAAAATCATTGGCATGGATGCAGCAAACCAGAGTGCAATTGATAAAGTTTTAATTGAACTAGATGGAACAAAAAATAAATCTAAACTTGGAGCAAATGCAACTTTGGGTGTGTCTCTTGCTGTTGCAAAAGCAGCAGCAAACAGCTTTAAAATGCCGTTATATAAGTATTTGGGAGTAGGGGAAGAGCAGATGCCAGTTCCGCTAATTAACGTCATTAATGGTGGAGTACATGCAGATAATAAACTCGATTTTCAAGAATTTATGATTCTTCCGGTTGGTGCTGAAACTTTCAGTGAAGCAATCAGAATATCTGCAGAGGTATTTCATAACTTGCGCAGCATTCTTAAGAAAAAAGGTTATAGCACAAACGTAGGAGATGAAGGTGGTTTTGCACCAAACATTGGAAGCACTGAAGAAGCTCTTAATTTGATAATTCAGGCTGTTGAATCTGCCGGTTATTCGATGAAAAATCACTTTGCACTGGGTCTTGATGTTGCTGCATCTACTTTTTATGAAGATGGAGTTTATAAATTTGAAAACAGAGAACTCACTTCAGAGGAATTGGTTCAGTATTATTTTGACCTTGTAGGCAAATATCCAATAATTTCTATAGAAGATGCAATGAATGAAGACGACTATGAAGGTTGGAAATTACTTACTGTAAAACTTGGGAATAAAGTTCAATTGGTTGGAGATGATTTATTTGTTACAAATTGTGAACTAATAAGTAAAGGAATAGAGGAAAAAATGGCAAATTCTGTACTAATTAAACCAAATCAAATAGGAACGCTTACGGAAACTTTTGCTGCTATTGAAATGGCAAAATCAAATGGCTATAGGGCTATTATTTCGCATCGCTCAGGTGAAACAGAAGATACAACGATATCCCACATAGCGGTTGCATCGAATTGTGGACAAATCAAGACTGGCTCGCTGTCGCGTTCTGATAGGCTTGCAAAGTATAATGAATTAATGAGAATAGAAAGTTCATTAGGAGAAAATGCTAAATATTATTGTGGGTTAGCATGGACTTCATAGACGAAGTTAAATTATATTTAAAAGCAGGTGATGGTGGCGATGGCTGCGCGAGTTTTCGTCGAGAAAAATTCGTTGAATTTGGTGGCCCAAACGGTGGTAATGGGGGCAAGGGAGGAGACATAATTTTCATCAGTGATGCAAATCTCAACACTTTGCTTAATTTTCGTTGTCGAAGACATATTAAAGCAAGTAGTGGAAAAAGTGGTACGAGTAGAGATAGATCTGGCACGGCAGGAAAAGATATTATACTTAAAGTTCCAGTTGGTACACAAATAATCGATGAAGAAAGTGAGGAAGTGATAGTAGATCTTGATAAACCCGACATGGAATTTCAAGTAGTACAAGGTGGAAAAGGTGGACTTGGAAATACTAACTTTAAATCTTCCACCAATAGGGCACCAAGGCATTTTACTCATGGTCAGCCTGGTGAGGAAAGAAACATAGTATTGAAGCTAAAAGTTTTATCTGATGTTGGCATTATTGGTATGCCAAATGTAGGTAAATCTAAATTTTTAACCCGCTGCTCGAATTCTGATACGAAAGTAGGCGATTATGAATTTACTACTATAAGACCACATTTAGGTGTAGCAAAAGTGGATTATAGCGAAATTGTAATAGCAGATATTCCTGGAATAATCGCTGATGCTCATCTTGGAGTTGGGCTCGGACACAAATTTTTAAAGCACATAGAAAGGTGCAAAATTTTACTGCATTTAATTGATGTAACTCACGATGAAATTATTTCAGCTTATAATTGTACGCATAATGAACTGAAGCTTTACAATAGCGATC
>NZ_JBNRJY010000717.1:0-421 GCF_059414725.1 Wolbachia endosymbiont of Tuta absoluta | reverse complement strand
GTTTTATATTTTTCATGGTACTCTATTTACGTATTGACTAATCTTTTTTTAGCCTTTATGGCGTATAAAGATAAAAAACCTGATCGATCCTCGTACACACTGTAAGTCTGCTACTATGATGTGGGACTTTTGGTCTTTAAACCCTGAATCACTGCATCAGGTTCTTATACTGATGTCAGACAGGGGAACACCGGACGGATATCGTCATATGCATGGATTTGGCTCTCACACTTTTTCTATGGTAAATAGTAATAACGAACGTGTATATGTAAAGTTTCACCATAAAAGCAATCAGGGAATTAAAAATTTTGACGGCGTTATGGCAGATAAAATGAGAGGTATTGATCGATCCACAAGGTTCAAAAGTTGGCCCCAATGAGCAGTTCAAACATAAAGCTATTATTCTTGCAGTGGTGAAACT
>NZ_JBNRJY010000716.1:0-411 GCF_059414725.1 Wolbachia endosymbiont of Tuta absoluta | reverse complement strand
GCGCGTGTCATAAGAGGCAAATTAGGGTCTCGAGGGTTTAATGTATATTACAGGTTTAGACGATGAGCTGATAACCTGTCACTATTGTGATAAACGATCGATCACTGATTTGAACCCTTAGAGCGTTCTTCCCCCCACATTAAATCTCCATCAACCAAACCAAGAGTTTCATTGCCTACCCTGACGATTGTCGCGGCGACGTGACAAACTAATTTTCACACTCTAACTTACTTCACAGAAAGTCTTCGTTCCTAAATTGTCTTGTTTATTTTCGAATGAAGTAAGAGTAATTCTATTATATGCCTTATCCACATTTTCATAGATCGATCAATTTGGCTTTTTCAATAAAGAGGGTAAGTTTCAATATTGTGATTACCATACAAAAGCAGATTACGATGTTTATGATTCTTA
>NZ_JBNRJY010000715.1:0-20048 GCF_059414725.1 Wolbachia endosymbiont of Tuta absoluta | reverse complement strand
GGAATTAATTAAACTAATAATTTTAAGGCGCAAAATATTTTGATTGTAATGGGAGTTTTCCTGTTGACAGTTCTGTTGATAGTTTTGAATGTCAAACCAGAGGGCACTGTGCTAAACTGAAAATTTTACGTTTCAATATGGCGTGCGGCAGCCATAGTTTTGTCTCAGGTTCCGTCTCACGTTGTGTTCGTTACTAATTTAATTCTTTTAGTTTGATTTTCTACGAAATAAACTTGTCGTCTTTCTATTATATTGAGTGTCATTCATTAGAACGATTACATGAATACAAAATAAAGAATATTGTGTGTGGTACAGATTTTCAAGTCAAGGATCGATCCAGAAAACAAGAAGGATGGATTCCAGCTTGGATGAAAGATGGTTGTAATAGCCAGTTAATAATGGATCTCTCACATTTACTTGATGAATTTATTGCAAAATTTTTCAATATTGAAAAAGAAGTAGAAGAGTTAAAGGAAAAACACAATGACTTTGCTGTAATATACAGATGCAAAAGATTATTTGTTCAGCGTTATGCATTGAAGAAATACACTGATGTAGCAAATATTGATTATGTCACTAACAAATTAAATAGTTTCATTACTTTACCGACAACAGAAAAAAACTTTTCTGAGCAGGTAATGAGTTGGCTTGAAAATAAAGAGGATCACAAAGAAGAAATAGAACTTGCGGCTCAATATGCAGTTTGGAGAGTAAAAAATAAACAGAGTATACTATTTAGCATACATAAGAAAATTGATTACGAAAATCTCGTATCATTCTTGAAAAAAGAAGTAGACGAGGTTGAGGTTCTGTATTCAAATGAGGTGAAAAGAAGATATGGTTTTGATCTAACAAGCAAAAAGGTGAGTTTGAATAAAGCACTAGATAATGCTCACTACTGCATATTTTGTCATAAGCAAAGTAAGGACAGCTGCTCAAAGGGGCTAATCAATGATGACAACACTTTCAAAAAGTCTCCACTTAGAGTTGAGCTGCACGGCTGCCCACTAGAGCAGAAAATATCAGAAATGAATCTGGTAAAAAGCGAAGGATATAGCATAGCAAGTCTTGCAATTGTGATGATAGATAACCCATTATGTGCAGCTACTGGGAATAGAATATGCAATGATTGCATAAACTCATGCATATATCAGAAACAAGAGCCTGTAAATGTGCCAGTGGTTGAAACAAGGATTTTGGACGACGTACTCAATTTGCCGTACGGATTTGAAATATATTCTCTGCTTAGCCGTTGGAATCCTTTAAATTTTCAGCGTCCATTGCCAAAAGAAAATACTGGAAAAAACGTTCTAGTTGTAGGACTTGGTCCTGCGGGTTTTAATTTAGCTCATCATTTATTAAACGATGGGCATAACGTTATCGCCATTGATGGACTAAAGATTGAACCTTTGATCGATAATTTTCAGCTAATTAAAGATTTCAAACACGAAAAATTGAGTGAACGCATGGCAGATGGGTTTGGTGGGGTGGCAGAATATGGCATTACTTCCCGATGGGATAAAAATTACTTAAAGATTATTAGATTACTACTGGAAAGGCGTGAGAATTTCGCACTTTATGGAGGCATTCGTTTTGATGGCACGATTAATGTTGATGATGCCTTCAACTTGGGTTTTGATCACATCGCACTAGCACTTGGCTCTGGCAAGCCACGAATGATCAAAATAAAGAATATGCTGGCTCGCGGAGTGCGCATGGCATCTGATTTTCTGATGTCATTACAACTTACCGGTGCTCTTAAGTTCGACTCCATAGCAAATCTGCAAGTTCGCATGCCGATAGTTGTCATAGGTGCAGGACTCACTGCAATTGATACTGCCACTGAAGCTTTAGCATATTATCCAATTCAAGTAGAAAAATTTCTTCTTCGTTATGAGATATTAGTTGATAAGTATGGAAAGAAATATGTTGAAAAAGATTGGACGGAAGAAGAATATGAAATTGCAAATGAGCTTATATCGCACGCAAAATTGATCCAAGCAGAGCAAGAGTTAGCAAAAAAAGAGAATAGAGAAGCAAAAATATTGGAACTAACTAAGAGCTTCGGGGGAGTGAAAATTATATACAGAAAAGAGCTAAAAGATTCACCGAGCTATCGATTAAATAGCGAAGAGGTGCAAAATGCATTGTCAGAAGGAATCTACTTCATTGAAAACTTAGAGCCTATTGAAATTGTTACAGACAAATATAATCATGCTGAGTTGATAAAACTGATTGATACAAAATCCCACGAAATTAAATGTATCAAAGCACGCTCTATTCTCATAGCAGCAGGCACTGAACCAAACACGGCTATTGCAACAGAAGATAAAAAGCATTTTCAACTAAGTAATGGATATTTTATTCATTTAAACTCATTAGGAAAAGAAATAGATCCAGTATTTTCTCCTAAGATGCAGGATAAAGACAGGATATTGGTATATAAGCAAGACAATAAAACAATTAGCTTTTTTGGTGATCTTCACCCTTCGTATAGCGGCAGCGTCGTGAAAGCTATGGCAAGTGCTAAGAACGGCTACCCTATCATTTCTCAGCTTTTGAATAGAGTTAGCTTCATTTCTCCCACTCCAGCTAGAATCTCGGAGTCATATGCACACTTGTATGAATGTTGTAATGTAAGAGTAACTTTCACCAAAAAAGATGTCATTCCAGTGCCCAGACACTGGGATCCAGAAAACTTAATTTTGAATGAGTACATCAGATGGTTGTATAGTCAGAACTGGATTCCAGTGTCAGCTACTTGCATAACACCACCTACTATGCGAATTACCTACAAATTGCAGCATTTGTACACTAAAGCGTCACGCGCTGGAATAATATCAGAACACCTGGCTAACGAAAAATTTTTTAATAGAATCAAAGAGCAATTCACCGCAAAGATTATAAAAATTCAATATTTAACTGACAAAGTTGTGGAAATAGTGATCAAAGCACCACTTGCGGCAAAAAATTTTAAACCCGGACAATTCTTTAGGTTGCAAAATTTTGCAATCAATAGCAGAAAAGTCAATAATACAACCCTTGCTATGGAAGGTATAGCTGTAACCGGCACTGAAGTAGACAAAAAAAAAGGAATTATTTCCACTATTGTGCTTGAAACTGGCGGTTCCACTAATTTATGTAAATGTTTTAAAGAAGGTGAACAAGTAATTCTTATGGGTCCAACTGGCAGCCCTACTGAGGTTTACTAAGTCTGGATATTAAAGTGATGCCAAATTTTATTTCAAAAAGTAAATAATTTACTAACGCTCGTGCACAAATTAAAAATAAATTATGCACGAGTGTAGCACTGTGAATTAGGAGTGCTATATTAAAGCTTACCTCACTATTAAAGCTATCGGTCAGATTAGATTAAAAACCTAATCTGACCGGTTTCTCTATAACCTTCTAAACCCTGATATAATTATATGGTAATTAGCTTAACTAGTGGTTAATATGCAAATTGATTTTATTTGTATGTTGAGGTAGCATAAACCATACTGTTTTACATCATTGTGCAACTTTATAAATTTTTATTGCTATTTCTGTTGACTACATTAATAGTGATAGTCCTAATATTACCTGAAAATTTAGGTACTACACTGAATTGCTCTCATCCAGTTCTAAATTTTGATTTATCTTTTCGTATCGTACTAATATCTTTTTTATCAGTTGCATTTTTAGCTGTTCTACCAACACAAAATTTGACTTTTTCAGAGATGCTATCTTTTTTTGCTTATACTACCTGCTCACTCTGTGCAATTTTATCCAAGCAGATAATGTTGGTTATAATATTCTTTGAATTAATGACCATCAGTGCATTTTTTATTATCGCAGCTAGCTGTAGAGATAGTGGATCTGCAATAAGGTACGCTTGTGTACACTTTTTGGTTGGAGTTATATTGACAGCAGGATTGGCACTTCAAAGCACTAACCTGATAATTTTGGGTTTATTGATAAACTGCGCTTGTTTTCCTTTTTCGTTTTGGGTTGTTGATGCATATCCTGCTGCATCACTACATGGCACTACATATCTCTCTTTATTTACCACTAAAGTCTCTTTTTTAGTGATGCTTTTACACACTTACACCCTATGGCAAGATTGTACTGAAATATTAGCACTTGTAGGCGCCATCACTGTAATTTACAGCATTATATTTGCTTCTCTTGAGCAAAATATTCGTAGATTTCTATGCTATAATGTTGTAGGACAAATGGGCTTGCTGATTATTGCAGGAGGTTTACTCAGCCCTTCGGAAAAGGCAATACCAATTTTGATGCTACACATAATTTTCTCTCTTGTTTATCAATCATTATTGTTTGTGGTTAGCAATGCGATTATTTCGCGGACAAAAACAATTAGTTTTAATGGAGTGGGTAAATTGATGTCAGTCGAAGGCATGTGTGCTATAATTGCGATATTCACAGTGGCTGCATTTCCTGGAACCGTTGGATTTATTAGCAAATCATACATTACAGCCGAGATTGAAGCAAGTGGTGCTAATTTAGAAGTGTATAAAAATTTATACAAGATTCTAAATTTACTGCTTTATTTAAGCGTGGGGCTCAAGTTTTTCTATTACATATTTATCGCTAAAAGCAAGTCCAAACCTTCAGAAGGGAAAGAAGGTAGAATAACAATGATTATTTTAGCATTCATATGTATAATTGCTGGCAACCCTTACTTGCCTATTTACAATAACCCTTCGATTTTCGATTTTGTGTACAACACAAAAAATATTTTGTCGCAATTTAATTTGTTATTATGTACCACTTTATTGTTTATTCCTTTACGCAAGTTATTTTACCCAAGAATAAATTTTAAAATGGATATTGATTGGATTTTTAGAGCTTTCGTACCCTATATTGTCTTGCTGTTCAATCAATTGGTCTTTAAAGTGAGAGAAATGTCTGCCAACGTACTGCAAAACTTGACTAATTCACTTACTAATTTATACTTTAATAATATTACTAAACTTAAAGAAGTGCTAAGTTATAACTCAGTGAGTTTTGTTTCAGCTTCTTCTCTCTTTTTAATGAGTATTCTACTAATGCTATTATGTTTAAATCGTTAACTGAAAGTTTAAATTCTGTATTTAGTAAACTGAGAGGAAAGTCGATCATTTCTGAAGATGATTTTAATCTTGCCATGCGTGAAATACGTATAGCTTTAATTGAAGCTGACGTTTCACTTGAAGTTGCAAAAAAATTCATCAACGACATTAAAGATAAAGTGATTGGGGAAAAAGTCATAAAAAGTGTTTCTCCAGCACAAATGATAATTAAAATTGTGCAGGATAATTTAGTTGCAGTTCTCGGATCAGAGAAAAGTGACTTAAATCTAGCAGTTAAACCCCCTGCTGTGATTATGATGGTGGGCTTACAAGGTGCAGGTAAAACAACTACCTCAGGAAAGCTTGCTTTCAAGCTAAAAAAGCAAAAGAAAAAAGTGATGCTTGCCTCTTTAGACATTTATAGGCCGGCTGCCCAGAAACAACTTGAGGTGCTAGGTAAACAGATAGACGTACAAACTTTATCTATAGTAATAAATGAGGAGCCTATTGCAATTACAAAAAGGGCACTGGCAGCAGCAAAGAACGATAATTATGATGTATTAATACTAGACACCGCAGGCAGGCTTCATATTGACAATAATATGATGAATGAGTTGAAAGCCGTAAAGGAAATAGCTTCACCTGCAGAAGTTATTTTAGTAGCCGACGCAATGATAGGCCAGGATGCGGTCAACATTGCCAAATCATTCAATGAGGTAATAGGTGTAACCGGCATTATTCTCACCCGTGTTGATGGTGATGCACGTGGTGGTGCTGCTCTTTCTATGAAAATGATCACCGATTGTCCAATTAAATTTATTGCTTGTGGTGAAAAATTAAGTGACCTCGATGATTTTTATCCCGATAGAATTGCAAAAAGGATACTTAGCATGGGTGATGTTGTATCATTGGTTGAAAAAGCTGCTGAGATTGTTGGTCAGGAAGAAATTGATAAGTTACAAAAGAAAGTAAAAAAGGGTAAATTCGATCTAAACGACCTAGTGGGAATGTTAAAAACTCTGAGTAAAATGGATGGCATTAGCAACATAATGAAATTCATCCCTAGTTCATTCACAAAAAAGCTAAGTAGCAGTGTGCCAGACGACAATAAAGTGAAAAAATATATAGCCATCATAAACTCAATGACCGAAAAAGAAAGGCAAAATCCAGATATTTTAAATGGCAAAAGAAGACTTAGAATTTCTAAGGGGTCCGGAACAAGTGTAACTGACGTTAATCTTCTAATTAAGCAGTATAATCAAATGAGCTCTATGGTGAATAAATTCAGTAAAGTTGATCATAATAAACTCAAAGAATCTGATTTAATGGATATGCTGAGCAGAAAATAAATCAGCAGGTAGTAGAATGAAATAAAATCATCAGTTGTAATTGCTGTTGAGTAGTGAAGTAACAAATTCAATAAATTTCCGCAGTTGGAATTGGCATAATAATAAAAATTGATATAAGTTACTTTAGCTATATTTAATGCGTTGTTTTATAGCTAACACACCATACCACCGTGGCACTACACTAGTAACAGAACGACAATTGTCAGTAGCTCAAGTTATGCTAGATGTGGCATTCACAATATCGTTTGTAAACCTATAGCTATATATAATGAATGAATTTTTTTATATATTCGTTATTAGTATTTTGTATTTCTTGGACAGTTCCGTGGTAGATAATATTCCCTTCGTATAATACTGCTATTTTATCAGCTATTTTAAATGCACTATGAATATCATGTGTAATCGTGATAATTGTAGGGTTAAAGTCTTTAGATAATTTTATTATTATCTCGTTTACCATATCTGACATAATTGGGTCCAATCCTGAAGTTGGCTCATCCAATACAATAATTTCTGGATTGTGCGCAATCGCCCTTGCAAGTGCTACTCTTTTTTTCATTCCGCCTGATAGCTCGATTGGAAACATATCTGCTATGCTTTCCTCCAGTCCAACATCATTTAACTTCTCGATTGCTAGCTGTTTTGCCTCCTTTTCGCTGATATTAAAGCGCTTTTTATAATTAAAAGATATATTTTCCCACACTGTAACGTAGTCAAACAAAGCGGAATTTTGAAATAAGACTCCAAATTTATTTTTGCTTTTACTATTTATTTTAATAGACCCTGAGTCTGGTGTCAGTAATCCAATAATTATTTTTGTTAATACAGATTTACCACTTCCTGAGCCGCCAAGTATGACTAATGATTCTCCTTTCGATATATTGAAAGTTATGTTGTTTAATATCGTTCTATCATCAAAGGATAAGCTTATATTCAATATTGATATTATGGGGCTATGCATGTATTAAAGTAATTAAGTAATTTGCTAAAATTATCAATATAGAGGATATAACAACAGTTGATGTTGTTGCAATACCTACTCCTCGTGCACCTTCCCTACAATGGTAACCGTAATAACAACTTGAAACAGAAATTATGGCTCCAAAAGCAGTCGCTTTCATTAGCCCAACAATAAAATCGTACATATTAAAGAATTGAGCTGTATATTTTATGTATATATTTAAATTGTGGTTAAATTCAAAGACTGCGGTGACATACCCTCCAAATATTCCTATTAGATCTGCACATACTGTAAGTATTGGAAATACTATAACTGACGCTAGAATTCTTGGTACAATTAAATATTTGAAAGGATTGATGTCCAAAGTTGTAAGTGCATCTATTTGTTCAGTGATGCGCATCGTGCCAATTTCTGCTGCAATTGAGGACCCAACCTTTCCTACCATTATTAAGCTGATCAAAACTGGCCCTAACTCTTTAATGATAGTGATCGCAACAAGTTTAGGTACTACTTGTTCTTGATTAATCAATATACCACTTAAGCTACTCTGTAAAACTATCACTGCTCCTATAAAAACTCCAGTGAGCCCAACAATTGGCAAAGAGAAAAAGCCTATCTCTATAATTTGTCTTGCCACATTGCTAAAATAATATGGAGGAATAAAGCAGTGGTATAGAGATTGAATAAAAAATACAAATGCGTTACCAATCCTCAACAGAAAGTTCATAAAGCATCTACCGATTATTCTAACGCTGTCTATATTAAAGGAACTCACTTTACATTTATCTTAGCTAAAATTAGTTTTACTGATTTTATTAAAATTTTTATTAACTTCGCCAGAGTATAGTCAAGATATGTCTTAAGTTCAATATACTTTGATCAAAATGCTTGAGTTTAAGTTTATAAGACTGAATTGTATAAGAAAACCTTATTTATTTTGCTATTTACTCCTTGTAAAAAACATGCTACTAATAAATTGTGTTATATAATTGAATTGGAGTAAGTTTTGGCAGTTCCGAAGAGAAAAAAGTCAAAGTCAAGGCGTAATATGCATCGTTCTCATCATGCTATTAAGCCTAAGAATATTGTAGTATGTGCAACAACTGGAGAATTCATGTTGCCTCACAACATAGCAGTTGACAATAGTTACAAAGGAAAACGTGTTTTCATTAAACAAAAGGCGGAGTAACTCATGATATGTTACCCACGGTCAACAACAACATAGCTATCGCACTTGATGCTATGGGAGGGGATTTTGCACCTCTTTCCGTAATTCAAGGTGCTAGTTTTTTCTTGGATAATCTTGTTGACCCAGGTGTTGAAGTTTTTTTTCATATTTATGGAGATCAGAAAGAAATATCTCCTTTGCTTTCAAAATACAAAAAAGTAAGCGATAACTCCGAATTTACCCATTGCTCTGATAATGTTCTTCCAAATGATAAACCCTCTTTTGCACTTAGACATCGCAAAGATTCAAGTATGAAGGCAGCTGTTGAAGCAGTGAAAAAAGGTAAAGCTTTTGGGATGGTGTCTTCAGGCAACACTGGAGCATTGATGGCTATCTCCAGATTTATTTTAGGAACATTACCCAATATCTATCGTCCTGCTATTGCATCTGTCTGTCCAACTAAGACAAAAAGCTTTGCATTGCTTGATCTTGGTGCAAATGTTGACTGTAATACTGACTCATTATTTCAATTTGCATTAATGGGGAGTATATTTGCAAAAATAGCATTAAAAGTTGAAAATCCTGAAGTCGCTTTGCTAAACATTGGTACAGAGGAAGTGAAAGGTACTGACTCAGTAAGAGGAGCTTTTGAGTTACTCAAAAATGCTCCAAGTATTAACTTCAAAGGATATATAGAGGCAAGTGAATTTTTAGATGGTAATATAGACGTAATTGTTGCTGATGGTTTTGTTGGTAATGTAATGCTCAAGACAGCTGAGGCAACTGCTGGTACTTTTATCAGTCTAATAAAACAGGAAGTATTTAATTCATGGATGACAAAAATGCTTGTCGGCATATTGTTAAAACCCAAGCTAAATAAAGCATTAGAGCGTTTTAATCCTAAAATTAGAAGTGGAGCTATGTTTTTAGGGCTAAATGGTATCATTATAAAGAGCCACGGAAATTCTGATGCTATTTCTTTTGCTCACGCTATAAAATTTGCAGTAAATGCAATCAGTGAAAATTTGAACCAGAAGATAATTAACGGGGTAAGTCATATTGAATAAAAGTTTCATATTGAGCACTGGTTCTTACCTACCAAAAAAAATTTTGAGTAATAACGAAATTGCATTGATAGTTGAAACAAACGATGAATGGATACGGCAAAGAACAGGAATAGTTCAAAGACATATAGCAGATGAAGGAGAACTAACGTCAGATTTAGCTGTTAATGCAGCAAAAAATGCTATAGAAAAAGCGAAAATTTCAATAGATGAAATTGGTTTGATCATAGTTGCAACAACAACACCTGACAAAACTTTGCCTAGCTGTGCAACGATTGTACAAAGTAAGTTAAAATGTAAAAATGCATTTTCTTTTGATGTACAAGCAGCATGCTCTGGTTTTATATATGCAGTTACAGTTGCTGATTCGCTCATAAAATCTGACAATAGAATAAAATATGCGCTCGTTATTGGTGCTGAAATAATGTCTAGGATTGTTGACTGGGAAGATAGGTCAACTTGTGTACTCTTTGGTGATAGTGCTGGTGCAGTGATAATAAAATCAGAAATGGGTAGCAGCGGCATCATATCAACAAACTTACACTCTGATGGCAATGTGGACATACTATGTACGAACGGAGGGGTATCCTCTACTCGTGATTCTGGAAAGATACTTATGAATGGAAGAGAAGTGTTTAAACATGCAGTGGATAAGTTAACAGCCTCAGTAGAGGAAACTCTGAAATGCAATAATTTGAAAATCATTGATATTGACTGGTTAATTCCCCATCAAGCAAACATTCGTATTATTGAAGCAGTAGTAAAGAAATTAGATTTTCCTATAGAGAAAGTGATTAATACCGTTGATAAGCATGCAAACACCTCAGCAGCATCAATTCCACTGGCCTTAGACTATGCAATACAAGAATCAAAAATAAAATCAGGAAATCTGGTACTGCTGATTTCAATAGGTGCAGGCCTGACCTGGGGTTCTGTGTTACTGCGCTATTAGACTTCCTATTACCCACGCTTCTTTTTTCTCAGTTTTATCGTTACATGCTGTACTGACAAAGTTTTGAGATATTATCACAAACATTATATTCACAAGAAATACTTGACTTCACGTGTACTAAGAAGCATTTTATATATGATGTGTGCCCGTAGCTCAGTTGGATAGAGCAACAGCCTTCTAAGCTGTGGGTCGTAGGTTCGAATCCTACCGGGCACATTCTTCTATCAATGCTTTCTATAAATTTTCAAGTATTCTGGCACCACATTTTCAATTGCTAGTGGTCTAATTTTCATTGTTCCGAGATCATCTGACTTTTCGATTGAACTACTCATCATAACTTTCACCTGATCTCGAGTAAGTATAGGGCTTGCATCTCCGGTTATAGGTTTTAACAGTACAGAAACAACTTTACTTTCTAAGAAAAAGGCTATCAATCTTGCCATTGGAAAAGGTACATTGATCAGTAGACACTTTCTGTTAGTCACATTCAGAATAAACTTTAATAAGCTTTTAAAAGAGTAAACTTTTGGTCCACCTATATTATAAATTTTTTTATCTTGCTTATTAAAGCTGATAATACGGTATACCACTTCAGCTAAGTTTGTTACACATATCGGCTGAAACTTCGTTATTCCACTACCGATTAACGGCAAAAAAGGAAGAATTGTTGCTAATCTTGCAAATTTATTGAAGAAACTATCTTCTTTACCGAATACAAGACTTGGCTTAATTATCATTGCTCCTTGAAACGCCGAAGCTACAGCTTTCTCACCTTTCAATTTACTTTGGGCATATTTTGATAACTTATCATTTTCTATTCCCATGGCAGAAAAATGTATCATCATGGATACATTTTTTATTTGCGCAGCTTTTGCTATTCTTTCAGCTATTCCAACATGAACTGTATAGAAATCGTATTTTCTTTTTTCATATAATATTCCTACTAAATTTATAACAACATCACACCCCTCCATACTTTCTAAAATTGATCTTTCATTAAAAAAATCTCCTTCAATTATTGATATTTGTCCTAAATTTCCACATAACTTCAGACAAGCAGCTTTTTCCTGATCACGAGTAAATATTCTTATTAAATACCCCGCCGCTGCCAAGCGTCTTACGATGTGTTTTCCTATAAATCCCGTTCCACCAAAAATAATTATACGTTTTATCACAGTTAAAACTTCCAATAACTTAACTTTAAATTAATACAATAGTTTTATTTAATATTCTATTGTGAATTCCTGCACTATAAGGTCCATTCTCATTCCATGAGAACCTTTAACTAAAATTACATCATTACCTTGAACAATATTAGCTAAATTACTTTTCAATTGGTTAGAATCATCGAAATGCATGCCTTTTATATTCTCCGGTAAAAGTTTATTCAATTCTAACATAAATTTACCAACTGTATGAACTTTATTCACATTTTGTTCTACTATAGAGTCAAGCAATTCTGTATGAAATACTATGCTTTCATTACCAAGTCCTAACATATCGCCAAGTAGTGCCACTTTTCTTAAATTAGAATATGTACCTAAAGTTCTTATTGCAGCCTTCATTGAAGTAGGGTTAGCATTATAGGAGTCGTTAATCAAATGTACTAATTTTCCATTGTATTTAGCTTGATGAACATTACCTCTACCTTCTGTTACAGTAAAATTCTCAAGTGCTAGTGGTAATTTAGATAAATCAAGTTCGAGACTTTGCAAAACTGCTGTAACAACTAATGCAGAGTATGCAAAATGTTCGCCTTTTACAGGTAAATTACAGTTCATAATTTGACCACTGTTCAGTTTGATTTTTAAATTTAGACCGTTATCGTCTCTTATTAGTTCTAACAAACAAACAGTAGCACTTTCATTCTTACCAAAGCTTACTACATTTCTGTTAGCATTTGATAAGAGATAATCATAATGTTCATTATCCTTATTCAAAACCAAAGTACCATTATTTTTCATACCATGTAGAATTTCTAATTTCGCTTGCGCAATATCAAGTAGAGATGAAAAGTTTTCAACATGCGCAGGTTCAATGTTGGTAATAACTGCAATATCCGGATTGCTAATCTTCGATAACTCTTTTATTTCACCAGCTCTACTCATTCCTATTTCAAGGATTAAATACTGGCAGTCTTCTGGCGCTTTTAGAATCGTAAAAGGCAATCCTATATTATTATTCAAGTTACCTTCATTTACATGAGATACTCCATAATGCAACAAAACAGTGTTAAGCATATCTTTTGTAGTGGTTTTCCCAACACTACCTGTAATTGTGATAACTTTAGCATTAACAAGAATATTTCTAATGTAATATGATGCCATATTATGCAAAGCTTTTAGAGTATCTTGCACAATAATTAGAGGAAAATTTCTATATTTATCTTCGCTTACTACCGCAGCAACAGCTCCTTTTAAAAATGCTTCATGTAGAAAATCATGCCCATCAAATTTCTTTCCCTTGAGAGCAATAAATAAATCACCTTTTTTTATGCTTCTTGTATCCGTTGAAATATTTGAGCTATACACCGAATTACAAACACCCTCCCCTCTTCCGCCAGTAGCATCTATAATATTATTTGCGTTCCATTTTAACATAATTTATCTTTAAAGGTAATTTGAACAAGAAAAGCAGCAAAAATACTACATACTTTGGTAATGTACAAATAATGATTGCTATTTCTATAATTTCATCTTATAATAGATATACAAGCTTAAATATTTTCGTCTATAATTGAGTGTGTTTTACTATCTGATTGTAGAAAGTGACTTGGAGGTATGTATGGCAAAAGATGAGTCAAATAAAAAGTCTATTTTGGCTAAGATAAAAGGCGTGTTTTTTCTTGTGCCTAAAGCACTTATTTATCCTATGAAGAAACCGTTTGCTTCAATTGATGAAATGAAGCATGATGCTAAAGTTTCATTAAAAAACGCTGTGAGTGATTTGCCTAAAGAAGAAGAGAAATATGACCCACCTATAAAAACCACAGAAGCTAGTAAGTACCTCGGCATACAAATAACAAAACAAGAAAAAGGTAAGGTAAGTTTTTTAGCGTCAAGAACTTTAACGGGGGATATACCTTACTTGAGTCCAGAGAAATTAGATGAAATAAGGGAAGATCTGCCCAATATAACTATTTTTAGAGAAGAAAACAAAATTGTAATTGAAGTTGATGTTGAAAAAATTATCCAAGAAATAAAAGATAAAAATCTAGGTATGGATGAAAAAGTAATGAAAAAGTACGCTCTTGAAGGAATTTATAATAAGATTGATTGTGATCTTAAAAATTTGGCAAAAATTACTGGTGGAGAGTTTAAAGTTCACACAGATCGGAAATTGCTGTATGGTATTGCAGAAAAGTTGTATAGTGGATATGATAGTAAAAAGCAGAAGTCACAGGAAGTTGTAAGGCCTATGGATAAAGAAAAGTCATCAGAGAAAATTTTAAATAATTGGCAAAAAGCTATTAAACAAGATTTTGAAAGTTGCGAAAGCATAAGAGGTAGGGGGAAATAAATTATGGAGAGTGTTATGAAAGAAGTTCAAATAGAGGAAAGGTATCATAGCCTAACTGTTCCTGGAGATATGTATCATTTACAACCAGAAGTTATTGCTGCAAGAAGGGCAAATAGAATAGAAACTTTTTCAAAAAGACACCAAATGGACTATGGGTCAATTTTGTGTGGACAAGATATACAGCTAAAAGACGACGTTTCAAGTCTTGAAGATGCTTCTAGCGAAGCAGCAATAAGCCCACCTTCTACACCAAATCATAAGCAAAATAGAAGAGGACCAGGAATTTAATAAAGTATGGGTAGTACAGCTTATGATGACACTAATATCTTTGCTAAGATATTAAGAGGTGAGTTGTCTTATGAGGAAATACATAAAAATGAAAATGTGCTGGCTTTTCGTGATAAGTATCCTGATGCACCAGTTCATATTCTAGTTATACCAAAAGCTCAATACGTTTCATACGATGATTTTGTTCTGAAAGCTTCCGAAGAGGAAATAGTAAGTTTTTTTAAAACTGTTAGAGAAATAGCACATAAATATAACTTAGAAAAAACAGGATATAGATTAGTTACTAATCACGGTAAAGATGGAGAGCAAGTTATACCGCACTTTCACATACATATTTTAGGTGGTAAAAGATTAGGAAAGCATGTAAATTCATAGTGTTATATGTTTTTTAAATGAGTGAATATTTAACCATATTAATTTTTATCTGTGTATCAATTGTAGTATCCTTTACTTTAGGTGTATTACCTATGTTTCTTGCAGTCAGTAACCCAGATGGTGAAAAGCTTTCTACATATGAGTGTGGCTTTAATCCTTTATCAAGAGCCAGAAAAAGTTTCGACATAAAATTTTACTTAGTTGCAATATTGTTCATAATATTCGATTTAGAAATTGCTTTTCTTTTCCCTTGGGCCGTTTCTTTATCTAAAATAAGCTATTGCGGATTTTGGTCTATGATGATATTCCTTGCAATACTTACTATAGGCTTTCTTTATGAGTGGTGTAAAGGTGCGTTGGAATGGGAATAAATTTATCTAATGGCGACTGGAATCGTTACAAAAAAGAAGGTTTTCTTATCACTAAATTTGGCGATTTAATAGATTATATAATGAACTGGGCAAGGTCTGGTTCATTGTGGCCAATGACATTTGGTCTTGCATGTTGCGCAGTAGAGATGATGCACACTGCATCCAGTCGTTATGATCTTGATAGATATGGCATAATCTTTCGTGCAAGCCCAAGGCAAGCAGATGTTATGATTGTTGCTGGCACGTTAACTAATAAAATGGCAGCAGCATTGCGTAAAGTTTATGATCAAATGGCAGATCCCAAATACGTCGTCTCTATGGGAAGTTGTGCAAATGGCGGTGGCTATTATCATTATTCTTACTCAGTAGTCCGTGGTTGCGATAGAATTGTGCCAGTTGATGTGTATGTTCCTGGATGCCCTCCAACTGCTGAGGCGTTGCTATATGGAATGCTATGTCTACAAAATAAAATAAAACGAACTAAAAATATATAGCATGGATAAAACTGCAAAATACATACAAAAAAAGACTAAATGTGAATGTATTCAGAAAAATGATGGCACTATTGTAATATATTCAGCTTTGAATGACATTGAAAATCACTTACTCTTTCTACGTGATGATGAAAAGTGTAGGCTTGAATTATTAGTTGACGTTTTTGGAGTTGATTACCCAGATAGAGAAAAACGTTTCGAGCTAATATACAATTTGCTCAGCGTTGTACACAATATCAGAGTGCACATAAAGCTTCAGTTATGTGAAGGTGATATACCTCTAAGTGTAGCAAAGATATTTAACGCAGCTTCGTGGTTTGAGCGTGAAGTATTTGATATGTATGGAATAGAGTTTTCTGATCACCCAGATTTACGTAGGATTTTAACGGATTATGGATTCAAAGGTCATCCAATGTTAAAAGATTTTCCTCTCACTGGCTACGAGGAAGTAAGATACGATATAGAGGCAAAAAAGGTTGTATATAATCCTATAGACTTACCACAAGATTTTCGTATGTTTGACAGCTTATCCCCTTGGGAAGTTAGTAAAGCCACAAAAGTAAATATAAAGGAGTAGAAAATGACAGCACAAAGAAAAAAAATATCTTTGATTGGTGCAGGAAATATCGGTGGGACTCTTGCCCATATGATTGCACTAAGAGAGCTAGGAGATGTTATTTTGCTTGATGTAAGCGATGGAATACCACAAGGTAAAGCACTTGACATTACAGAATCATCTCCTATTGATCGATCTAATGTCAATATTACTGGTACAAATAGGTATGAAGATATAAAAAACTCTGACGCAATTATAATAACTGCTGGCATTGCCAGAAAACCTGGAATGAGCAGAGATGACCTTCTGCAAACTAATGCTGCAGTAATGAAAGAGGTTGGGGAAAATATTAAAAAACATTCTCCAAACGCATTTGTAATAGTGGTTACCAATCCTTTAGATGCTATGGTTTCAGTAGTATACAAATCTTCAAGCCTGCCAACTAATATGATTGTTGGTATGGCAGGAGTGCTTGACTCTGCTCGTTTTCGTTATTTTCTTGCAAGTGAGTTAAATATTTCTGTCGAAGATGTATCTGCTTTTGTGCTTGGAGGACATGGTGACACTATGGTACCACTAATCAATTATGCTTCAATTGCTGGCATTCCACTTACCCAAATCATTGAGATGGGTGTGATTACGCGAGGAAAAGTTGATGAAATAGTTGAGCGCACTCGTAATGGTGGAAAAGAAATAGTTGATCTACTTAAATCTGGATCTGCATACTATGCTCCTGCATCTTCAGCCATAAGCATGCTAGAATCATACTTAAAAGATAAAAGGCGTATATTACCATGCGCTGCTTATCTTAATGGTGAATATGGTGTGAAAGACTTATTCATTGGTGTTCCTACTATTATTGGCAAAAATGGAGTTGAGAAAGTTCTAGAAGTTAAAATGAACGATAGTGAACAAGAGATGTTTTATAAATCTGTAAGTGCAGTAAAAGAGCTCTGTCAGCTAAATTAATTGCCCTATAGAATTTCTTTGAGCTCAAGCTTCGAAAACAGTCTAAAAAAATTATTTGTAGTTATTTTTGCTACTTCTTCTGGCGATTCATTCCATAATTTCGCTAAACAATTCACAACGTATTTCACCATTGCTGGTTCATTTTTTTTTCCTCTGTAAGGCTCAGGTGACAGGTAAGGTGCATCAGTTTCAACTAAAACACGCTCACGTGGCACATTTTGTGCAATTTCTCTTAGTAAGTTCGCATTTTTAAAAGTAATAATTCCAGAAAATGAAATGTATAATCCCAAGTCCATAGCCTTATAAGCAAGCTCTTTAGAAGAAGCAAAGCAATGCATTACTCCACTAAAAGCGTCCTTCTTCATTTCTGAATTTAACATATCAATCATCTCACTATCAGCACTTCTAGTGTGAATAACTAAAGGTAATCCTGTTACTTTTGCCGCTTCTATGTGTGATGCAAAACTTTTTTTTTGATTGCTTTTGTTATCAGATTTATAAAAATCTAATCCGGTTTCACCGATACTAATTACCTTTTTGCCCTTAGTAAATTCAATCAATTCATCAGCATTTATACACTCACCTTTTTCCACAGTAGTATCAAGCGGATGTATACCAACGGAGCAGTAGACTTGATCATAGGATGAAGAGATTTTTAATAATTTAGGGATATCATTAATGCTTATACATATGTTATGCAAAATTCTCACACCATTTTGCTCTGCTCTTGAAATTACCTTTGGTATTTCATCATCAGAAAAATAAATTAGATGACAATGAGAATCAACTATCATAAATAGATCCTTTTATGATAGAAGAAAACTCTTCTATCACTTTTTTATAAACTTCTTTTTTGAACGGTATAGCACTGGCTACCAAATCATCCACATTTTGCCAACGCCACTCTTTGAACTCTGGATGATCAGTATAGTTAATATTAATATCCTTATCCTTCCCACAAAATTTCATTAAGAACCACCTTTGCTTTTGGCCAGAATATCTCCCATTCCAGCATATCGGTATAACTTCCTCGGGTAAGTTGTAATATATCCACTCTTTATTTTGAGCCACAACTTCTGCTTCATCAGTACCAACTTCCTCCAATAGCTCACGTAGCGCTGCCTGCTCTAGCTCTTCACCTTCATCAACTCCTCCTTGTGGCATCTGCCAATAAGAGTCACTATCAAAACGTTTTCCAATAAAAATATTTCCCTGTTTGTTAAATAACATTATGCCAACACAAGGGCGATACTCTTTCTCCTCACTAATCACAAATACTCTCTGTTGCTAAATTATCTATCATAGAAGTTCCAACTACTTTTTTACTATTCATTTTTTCAACAATTTTTTTTGCAACTTCTTTTGCGCTTAAGTTTGAGCTATCAATTTCAAGTGAACCTTGAGGGACAAATAGTTTCTTTCCTTTAATTCTTCTCATAGCAAAATCTGAATCAGTAATTTTTCTCTCCTGCTCTCTTTCCTTTAATTGAACGCGCTTTACTAGTTCTCCACTATTACAATATAACACCACAGGGAGAATCTCCACGTTCATTTTTTTACTTAAATTCACCACTGAGTTGTATACTTTTTGATCATAGGAATCACCTTTTATCAATTCGTTTGTAAATATATAATGCTTTGATTCTATATGGTATTTTTCCAATATTGCTAACATATTCTCTCTAATCACAAAAATTTTTTCCCATATTTCACTTGTAACCTCAGCATTTCTGAAGTCAATCATATCAAATATAATATTATTAAACAGGTTATTGTCTACTATCACCCCATCAATAATATTACACAGCTCTTTTGCAATCGTAAGTTTGCCACTACCCGGAAATCCGATTAAGTAAATGATCATACCATCAGAAAACTATCATATATTACAAATATATGTATTATAAACGTTACACTAGAAACATATCAAAAATAGTTCATATTCAGAAATTTTGAGTGTATCATTACAGATAAATTATATAATTTAGAATAATGAATGGTGATACAGAATCAATAAAAAATACAATTGTAGATGTAATAGATCAAAACAAAGGTCAAGATATAGTTACTTTTGATGTACAGAATAAAACTGTCATTGCAAAATATATGATCGATCTTGGAGTTAATAGGTAAAGGAGAGAAATCAATCAAAAATTTTCAAGATATATATATTTTTTCTTAATATATTGTCCTTCAATTTAGTACGTATAACTTAGGCGGATAAAGAATGAATCTATAAATGGCGGCCGCTACTTTTGGAAGTGACAGTAAAAAGATTGTCAAGTGTAAAAAAATTTCAATACATGAAATATTTTTTTTCTTGTATACACTGCTTTAAGGCAGCCCAGTAGCTAATGCGCTACTAAACTGGAGTAGATGATACAGATCCAAGCTATTTTATTATCTTATACGCAATTCTTTAGGAATTACTCCGTAAAATTTTGCCTCGCGTACGATCTTTAACATCCAACATCTTTAACATTTTTAACATCCAACAAATTTTTCTTCATTAAAACGTCAACAATGCGTGTCTAACAAACAATTCGCCATCCACAACAAACTGTTTTTTTTTTGTTCACATTACGCGGTCTATGACTGTGACTATACAGGTTGTAAGGAAAAGAACTGCGTTCCTTTTAAAGGATAAACTAGTCCATGAAACCGAAAAACTTTCCTCTAAGAACATTGAACAATATATGAAAAAATTTAGACCTCACATACAACCAGACTTGGTCGGCTGCTACATTTTGTATGGGAGGTCTACATTTTTTTTCATATTTCGACCTCTGTTTCGTGGGGATTATTTTTTGGTTTCATGTGCTGCTTCATTCCCAGTGGCGTGCACAGGGTTTCAGGACTGGGTAGGCAGTACAAACAAAGGCGGTTCTCACACGAACCTCATCTTTTTCAGTGTTTTGTCGTATCCGG
>NZ_JBNRJY010000714.1:0-477 GCF_059414725.1 Wolbachia endosymbiont of Tuta absoluta | reverse complement strand
CTAACTAAACGAATTTGGGAACATAAAAATAAAGTTATTTCTGTCCGGTGATAATCATCATTCGATTAGTTTGGTGTGTTTTATATTACCATTATTGCTAGTGTGGTCATGGACCATTGGCCAAGCCACGAGGGGTTAACTAATATCAACTATTCTCGATAACTGTATGAGAAAACATAGTTACCTGATCATTTAAGGAGGTTCTACCACTTGTCGTCCGTCGCTGGGTATTTTTAACGCACCGTAACGCATGCGTCTGTCAGTGAAATTGCAAACACCGATCTTTAACCGACACAAATATCGAAACTGTGGGGGTGTGGTGTTACGGAGGCGTCTGTCAAACGACTTAACTGACGAAATTGCCAATTCAATTCAATAGCTTTGCGTAACGGATGCGTCAGTCAAGTCGTTTGACAAACGCACCCGTAAACCCACCGTAACGCAAAGCAATTGAATTGAATTGGCAATTTCCTTTCG
>NZ_JBNRJY010000713.1:0-566 GCF_059414725.1 Wolbachia endosymbiont of Tuta absoluta | reverse complement strand
TCAAAGTAGAACTATCCCCCAAAGCTGCACATGGACATAGAATATCCTTTGTCAGGGATGGACGTAAACATTGAAGATCGATCCCGACTACGGAAAAATTGGAAACAATGAAAACGTTTTATGAGTTTTTATTATTATTATCTCTTAAACTTCTTAACTTTTAATAGATTTCTATGAAACTTGAATTGTTCACTTATTGTTGTTGTAGTATACAAAGATTATCTAACATGTTAATATTTGTCCACAAACTCGAAAACTATAAGTCATATCGAGATAGACTTAGTTTTCGAGTTTGTGGACAAACATACAAACATACACTTTTGAAATTAAGCACACGTGCGTGCTTGGAGGCCTAAATGGATTAAAAATATTAACACTCGAATATTATCAAATTCGAACAATATTACATACATACATATCCAACTGATAACCTTCTTTTTTTGAAGTCGGTTAAAAACAGCAATGTGTCTAATATTAGTTGTAATTCGATGAATTCAAAGCAAATTATTTACACCTAGGCATTAGATTAACTTGCGAGAGGTACCTACTTAGTGAGGTGTAGGTAG
>NZ_JBNRJY010000712.1:0-2883 GCF_059414725.1 Wolbachia endosymbiont of Tuta absoluta | reverse complement strand
TTCCATTATTGCTGTAAATATAATTGATGCTCCTATAAAAAACATTATCACAGCTGTGCCTAAATTAGGTTGCTTCAATACCAGAAATACAGGTAAGAAAATAATTATAAGTGGCTTAAATAAACTTTGAAATTTCATCATTTTATACACACTTTGTTTATTAAAATAACAAGCAAGTGCAAGTATTAAGCCTACTTTTGCAAATTCTGATGGTTGCAAGCTAATTGAACCAATTCTTATCCACCTCGTCGCACCCATTATGTGCGAGCCAAAAAAATTTACTGCTAACAGCGCAATTACTGCTGCTATATAAAAAAAATAAGCGTACTTCAAATAAAAATCTAGTTCTATAAATGACATAGCTATAGCAAGCAAAAAGAAGAAAGAGAATATGACCAATTGGTGAATTGCAAATGGAGCCCACTTTCCTCCAGCAGAAGAATATTGCACAACAATGCCAACGCAAAACAGAGCTATTACGTTAATGACTAATAATAAGTGAATCTTCTTCAGCTTATCCACAGCAAAAACTTTACAGACTTTGAGATACAATAAAACATAAGAAAATCAAAAAGCAAATTTATTAATTACCAACCGAATTGGACTACTATATATCCCAGTTATTACCGTTAAAATTGCCATAAATAATAGACAAAAGAGCATAAGCAATGGTACCTCATTAAGTGTCATTCCAGCGTTTGATGCTGTACTGTTTTCAAAATATATTTTCTCAACCATTCTCCACATATATATTAGTGCAAGAAAAGAGCCAGCAGCAAAAACTGCAAGGGAAATCCATGCATGAGATTCGATAATTGCTTTCATCATATACCACTTACTTACAAAGCCATTTGTCAAAGGTACACCGATTAATGCGAAACTAAGTAGAGTAAATGCAAGTGTTGTATAGGGCATTGACTTTTTTAGTCCTGATAAATTTTCTATTTTTGTCATACCAAACTTATAAGAAATACACCCTGCAGTCATGAATAAAGACGTTTTTATCATGCTATGATTTACTATGTGAAGAACTGCTGAAAACAAACCTGCTTTTGAATTTAAACCCAGCATTAAAATTATATAGCCAATCTGACTGATACTGGAGTGAGCAAACAGTCTTTTTATATCTTTTTCGATCATTGCAGATATTGATCCAAATACAACAGCACAAAGCGCAAGGATGATCATCACGTTGCTTAGTGGTAAGAAAAAATTTTGCTGAAAAACAGTGTAAAAGATTCTAATAAAAACATATATCATCACTTTGGTTACTGTACCTGAAAAAAATATGCTAATGAAGCTAGGTGCTTCACTATATGCGTTAACCAGCCATCTGCTGAGTGGAAACAGTGCCATTTTGATTGAGAGACCAACAAAAATGAATAATGTACCAAGTCTTATGATGTTATTATCGTATAATGGTACTATTCTTTCAGCCATGTCAGACATGTTGAGCGTTCCGGTCATAGAGTATAAAAGGCCGATGCCAAACAAGTAAAATGTTGCTCCTACAGTACCACTAATGAGGTATTCAAATGCTGCAACTAAAGCTTTCTTATCCCTTCCCATTGAAACTAAAACATAAGAAGAAAGAGATGAAATTTCTAAAAAGACATAAAGGTTGAATATATCGTTTGTTACTAAAATTCCAAGTAATCCACTCAAGCACAGTAAAAATAGAGAATAAAAACCAATGATTTTGTTTTTGCTAATCTCTTTTTCATTAATATGAAAGCTATAAAGCACACTAATCAGCGCTATAAAATTCACCAAAGTTAGAATCAAGGAGTTCAATATGTCGATTCTCAACTCTATTCCGTATGGAGGAGCCCAATCTCCAAGATAATAAGTTATAATTTCACCATTGTATGTTTTCACTAGCAACATTAATGAAATAAAGAAAGTAGCTGCCGTTGTAAAAAAAGAGATAAACCAGGACACCTTATGTTTCCTGGTAAGAAAGCAGAACATCGATGCAATTATTGGTATAATAACTTGTAGAATTGGTAATTGCATTAAACTGTTGTTAATACATCGTTAAAGTATTAGTATATATAATACTTTTTGTTTTAATACCTTTATGTTATCTAAAATTTATAATGCAGTAACAAACTTATTAAGGAGAAAAGGTAAACTTATAGGTAGGGATGAAAACGTAAATTCTTACTATGAGTCAAGTAAAGGGAAAAGATGGGTAATATATGGTAATGTTTCTGAGCCCACAACAATTCCTCCAGAATGGCATATATGGCTGCATTATACTAATAATGAAGTACCAGTTAATAATAACAAAAGAAAAACTCCTAATTTAACAGGTACGAAAGGTGCATACTACCCAAATCAAAAGGTGAAAAACTACTATGAAAGCTGGAATCCTAATAATTAAAGATGCGAAGGTCAAATATACTTGAAATAATTGCTGGATCATTTGTATTAATTTTCACTATTTTTCTTGTCTTCTTCGCTATTAATAAGCTATCTTACATAAAGAGAAATTATAAGGATTGCTATAAAATACATGGCCTTTTTACTGATGCTAACGGTGTAGGGGTTGGTGATAGTGTCAAGATCTCTGGTGTAGAAATCGGAAGCATAACTGGTGTATCACTTGACAAAGCTACCTACATAGCACGAATCGATATGTGCATAAGCAGAGACATAAAGTTGCCAATTGATAGCTCAGCTCTAATCGCTAGTAGTGGAGTTGTTGGTAGTAAATTTGTTAATATATTACCTGGTGCAGATCCTAAATTAATTTCACACGGTGGTAAAATAGCGCATACTCAAGCTGAAGCAAATATGGGTGGAATAGTGGATAAAATTATTGGCATGTTTACAAAGTGAGAATAAGAACACATAAGCCAACTTGGCCTATGTACAATT
>NZ_JBNRJY010000711.1:0-702 GCF_059414725.1 Wolbachia endosymbiont of Tuta absoluta | reverse complement strand
ATTAAATACAACCAACAAACAATCAAATCTTTTCTTCATAATATTATTGTAGATGTAGATAAGTTAATATTCGAACATCCGAACCGTTTGAGCATAATGCCAGTCATTAATTTCATTGAGGAGAAAAACTGCAAAATAAATGGCGCCACTGTCAACTGTACCACTTTCCATTGATTCAAATTGTTCCAGTATGTGTCAAACTGTCAATGCCAAAGGTTTGTGATTGATTGGTGCATTAGGCCGCTGCTAGACACAGTCGCACCTGGCTTTATCAGCAATAATTTTTGCTTTTCTCTCCCCATTTGCTAGAGAAAGAGCTTGCGCCTAAAGTAAGAAATGTGACTGCCCCTAGGAATGGTGTATTCCCGTAGTCCCCGGTGACTGTGTCCCCGTGTGTGCATTTCCCTGGCATGGTCACCATGGAAAACCATAACTTTGAGTATGCAGAATAATTGTCGAGTAATTGTCGAAATTTGTCGGACAAAAACCAGAATTTGTCGGGACACCTTTTAGAAGTTATAACGCATTGAAAGTGACCGTGTTGGATAATCTTTACTACAGCACGGTCACCGCTGGATCGATCCAGCAAGAGCGGTACCAAACAATAAGGACTTTATATTAAGTCCTGCTGATGGTGTAATTTCAAAGATAGAAGAAGTTAGTTACTCTTTATCAGAAGAGAATGAAGAAGAAAAGAAGTTT
>NZ_JBNRJY010000710.1:0-816 GCF_059414725.1 Wolbachia endosymbiont of Tuta absoluta | reverse complement strand
GGAATTCTCGAACAACTATAATTGGCACAGTAGGTGCCTTTGCACATGAAGCATTTTAAAAATTGTCTTCCGAAAATTTTATTTTTGCATTCTAAACAGGATATTGTAGTTTTTCTGGAGTTTGACATTTTTCTAGTCTCTAAGTGCCATCTATTGTAGGGTACTGGAACCAAAACTATCGGTGGTCGATCAAGAAATGGGTTCGACAAATTCGTGGTGGCGATCGAGTCCGAAAAAGTTAGTAATTCTATTGAGTAACAGATGGATGAGCCATATTTGCCAGCCATCATCTCCATACCAAAAGAGATATCAACAAAGTAAAATAGACCCTCTGCCATAAAATAATCCTGTCCTACTTGAAACTAATATTATAAATGCGAAAGTTTGTATGTATGTTTGTAACTCATTCAAGTAAAATCTACTGAACTGATTGCAATGAAATTTTGCACATAAATATAGGAAGTAACAAAAATAAACATATCGGATTGTTTTTATTTTCGGACAACGCCGCGGGTAGCAACTAGTATACTATATATAAAACACACGATGCCGGGTTAGAATGGCATCACAAAATTTCTACTCGTGGGTGTCGCAAATGGCGAGAAAGGAATCGATTCGGAGAATAGGCAGCAGCGATTGATGTCAAAATCAACACGACCACAATATACCTTCAATTTAACTTCAGTGCTCGAGTTAAACTATTCCTTCTTGGTATATTTTGACACTACATAACATCGTTGAATTGAATACACTAGATCGATCAACAAATAGAAGCACTTCCAATCCTTTGCTGACGAATCCTTCAAGTTGTGGACT
>NZ_JBNRJY010000709.1:0-475 GCF_059414725.1 Wolbachia endosymbiont of Tuta absoluta | reverse complement strand
ATTTATCAAAAGCCATATCATGCGTGCGAGATTTCCTTTATTTTATGACTCCCGTTATGTTATTTTAGCTAGATGGGTTGCCGAAATAGTAAGGGTTGTCGGCAGAACCTGGACAAGACTAGCACAGTATAGAGATCTATGACACAAGAGAGAGGAGGCTTATACCCAGCAGAGGGTGGATAATGGCAGAAATAATGATGATCATGATGATGATATTATTTTGTCCAAAACATCTGAATTCTTTATCGCCGCTTAATAAACACGTTATCGCGTATTGCGTCCGACGCAATTCGCAAAACAAGTGTCTCCACAAATATTCCATACGCTTCTATCGCGAGTGAGCGAGATAGCTTTTGGTTGATCGATCTAGGATATTGTAAAGGAGATGAAAGAAAATAAAGAAGAAATCAAAAATATTCTCAGAGGATATGGGGTAGCAGAAAAAATAGGGAAAGTAGCAGAAAGTGCAGGTTTT
>NZ_JBNRJY010000708.1:0-284 GCF_059414725.1 Wolbachia endosymbiont of Tuta absoluta | reverse complement strand
ATGTTTGTCAGACGTGGCGCAAATGTCCGTTTTATGCGGCCGTTTATGCTCTGCCTATCCCGCAAGGGATCGATCCTGCATGTTTGGTGGTGGTTCGCCTGGGATACCAGCTGACTGCATTCACTATGGGAAGTCAGTTTTTTTACGTTTCCTGAAATATGTTCGTAGGGGAAAGTTGTTCAGTTTCATGGTCTGCATGTACCCTATCAGTATTTGGAGGGCTATCCCTTACACCCTTTAATACAGTAATGATTAAATGTAATCATTACACTGGTACGAATAAT
>NZ_JBNRJY010000707.1:0-413 GCF_059414725.1 Wolbachia endosymbiont of Tuta absoluta | reverse complement strand
TGGATTTTGATAAATAAATTTAATAATTTTCCTTCTTCAGGAGTGATTTGAATACGTTGTTTCTTATCAAGAGTACAATTATTACGGGAATTGATTTAGTTTTTATTAAAGAAGTTGTATTGCTAACGTGATGACATGAGCTATTTTATGTTCACATCAAGCAATTTAAGTTGTCATCCCAGTCTGGAATCTAGATTTTTCTAGACTTGATCCTATAGTCAAATTCATAACTACAAACGTTGTAATATAAGAGTAATTTTCACCAAAAAGTATGTCATTTGAGTAGCTGACACTGGAATGGCTTTGTTGCACAGCTCTTCGGATAGTGGGTAATGTATAATAAATTCATGAAGCTATATCAAACTTAGCCATGCCTATTTCAGTAAATTTGTTAAGCAAATAACACTTGAGTA
>NZ_JBNRJY010000706.1:0-967 GCF_059414725.1 Wolbachia endosymbiont of Tuta absoluta | reverse complement strand
TAGTGTAGAAAAAATTAGACAAATTCAGCCTTATATAGAACCAAATTCAACGAAAGTAGAATTATCCTCATTTTCATAATAATAAGGATTTGCTTCTTGCGTATTATTAACAGCAGTTTTTAATAGTACTTCCTTATCACTATCCCATGCAACTTTCTCCATAATTGCATTATAATCTTTACACTTTTTATCATTTCCACAGTCCCTGATTTTACCATTAAGCTTTAGATAAGGCTTTAATGAATTATAGTGTACTTGAGTATTATTGCCCTCTTTATCTATCATATTCCCTGCGTTATTAACAATTATCAATGGTGCAACTTGTTTCGCTTTCACAATATTTGCTCCACCGGGGTCTTTGATGAGATCAGGACATGATTCTCTAGAAAAAAAATTCTTGTTTAATTCTTTATTATCATAATCAGTGCCAAACTGGCAGAAACTCTTAACCTTCTCGTCCTGACAAGCTAACTCTAGTGGACTATCAATACATTTAAGACATTTCGTATTACTAAAGTTGGCTGCTGAACTAATATTATCAGTAAAGGCAAATTTAAAATTTACTGCACCATAAACACCCTCTGATCCCTTTTCTATATATGGCACAATTTTAGAATTACTATACATCTCAGGATAGAGTTCTTTTAATAAATCAGATGTATTAAAACCTTGACAACCTATCTTATTATTCGATTTATACAAAGTAGCCTTAGGCCCACAAATTCCTGGCAGGCTAAGATCGATCACCAGTTTAGCCTCTCATTTGAATTCAGATGTTTTTGCATCAGGTTCTTATGATGACCACATAAGATTATGGAAGATATTGGAAGGTTATAGAAATGTAGTGCCTCTGTTTAGCATAGAGGTGACTGGGTTTGTAAACTGTATGCAGTTCAGTAGTGATGGTCTTCAGTTGTATTCTGCTGTGGGCCAGGAGCACAAGTCAGGCCGCTGGTTCAGATTAGCA
>NZ_JBNRJY010000705.1:0-15521 GCF_059414725.1 Wolbachia endosymbiont of Tuta absoluta | reverse complement strand
TAGTGTAGAAAAAATTAGACAAATTCAGCCTTATATAGAACCAAATTCAACGAAAGTAGAATTATCCTCATTTTCATAATAATAAGGATTTGCTTCTTGCGTATTATTAACAGCAGTTTTTAATAGTACTTCCTTATCACTCTTCCATGCAACTTTCTCCATAATTGGAATATAATCCTTACACTTTTGATTATCTCCACAATCCTTGATTTTACTATCATCATTTAGATAACGCTTCAATGCATCATAGTATACTTTAGTGTTATTACCCTCTTTATCTATCATTTGTCCTAAGGTATTAACAAGTATCAATGGTGCAACTTGTTTTGCTTTTACAACACTTGTTTCACTGGGCTCTCTAAAGAGATTAGGACATGCTCCTCTGGAAAAAAAGCTTTTGTTGAATTCTGGATTACTATGGTAAACGTTCGGGTAACAGAAACTCTTAATCTCTTCTTCTTGACACGCTAACTCTATTTGATCATCCACACATTTTTCACATTCTATATTACCAAGCCAGGATATTGAATTAAGATCCTCTGTAAAGGCAAATTTAAAATTTACTGCACCATAATTACCATTTGCTCCCTCTTCTATATATTTTGCAATCTTAGGATTACTGTACATCTCAGGATATAATTCCTTTAGTAAATCAGATGAACTAAAACCTTGACAACCTATCTTATTATCAACTTTATAAAAATGAGAATACGGCCCACAATTTTCATACTTGGAACAATCTGAGGTTACTTTTCGAGATGTAATTTCTCCATTTTCATTCTCTCCTTCATCGGTAACAGGTTCGCCCGTACCACTTCCTTTTTTACATTCTTCAGCTATTTTTTTATACCACTCAGTCTCTGCTTTTGCTCGCTTAACTTCCTCTTCACATTTCGTAAGCTTCTTTTCTACTAGTTCAAAATCCTCTTTTACTACGGAACTATTTGTAAATTCCTTCTCAGTCGTAGTTTCACCTTCAGTGATCTCATCTATATCCTCTTCACCATAAAAAAGTTTGTTGTTATATAAATAACTATTATTAATTTGGTCACTATAGGTGTTTTTTGACATCGGAACCTCCTCTACAGTCAAAATTGAAATTGTATTAAAATAAAAAAACTACAAATTTAATGTGAGTAAAAGAAACCACATTTCAAGAAACTTCATGGTAACTTAGGAGCTATTATAAGCTAAAGTAATTAAAAATTTAATAACTTGAATTATAAATATAGCATATCTATCAATAGAAATTTTCTTTCAATTTCTAACGTATCTTTGCTAATTTTGCATACAGTTCACCTTAGAGAGTCATGATTCTTCTACTTTCATGTGATTAATCACTATAATCTTGAAGTGTGGTTTGTACGTAATTAGTTCTGGAACTTGCTAATGGATGATTGCTCTACATTTTAATCTCTGTCGCTGTTCACAACATTACACTCTGGAACTGCATACCTAATACCGCATACTGATTTCTCTCTTTATCTTCTGCAAATTAATTAAATGAAGGGCATTAAGTATCCACACTACTAAAAAAAGTGTGGTACAAAATATAAACATTGCAATGAGTGGCAGCAGTAAAGAACCTTCTATTGCTACTCCACCTTTTCTAAAAATACTTGCTGGCTGATGAAGAGTAGACCATAAATTCACAGAAAATTTTACTATGGGAATATTTATAGCACTAAAAATGGCAAATACTGCTGATGATTTCTCTGCTCTTGCTTGATTATCAAAAGCGCTCCACAATGAAAGATAACCAACATACAGAAAGAACAAAATCAGCATTGAAGTAAGCCTTGCATCCCATACCCACCAAGTACCCCATGTTCCTTTTCCCCAGACGCTACCTGTGATTAAGCATATTGCCGAAAAGACTGTCCCTGCAGGAGCAGCAGCATGTGCCAAAACACTAGCAACGCTATTGTTCCACACCAATGAAATGAAACTGAGTGATGCAATGAGTCCGTATATTCCAAGAGCAAGCCATGCAGAAGGCACATGAAGATACATAATTCGTACGATTTCTCCTTGTTTATAATCTCCTGGGGAGAAGAATAATGCTAAGAACATTCCAATTAAAAAACATGCGAAACAAATAACCCCAAGCCAAGGTAGAGCTTTTTTAGTAAAAGAAGTGAAATTTGTAGGCTTTAATAAAAACATTTGTTTTGAGAATAATTGTGTTAAGAATTTATCAATTAGTTTGAGTTTTATCAACAAGATAGTTTTTCTATATTTACGTAGTATAATAAATTAGCACAATTTCAGTAGCAGATTGCTTGCTATTATTTTTAGTATAACGTTGATGACCCTTAAAAAGCTTAACCTACACTTAGTGTCAGATTCAAGTGGTGAAACTGTTATATCAGTTGCAAAATCAGCCCTGAAACATTTTCGTTCTGTAGAAACTATCGAATATGTTTGGTCTTTTGTAAAAGGAGAAGAGCAGATCGATAAAATTCTGGAGGAAATTGAGAGAAAAAGTGATGAGCATAACTTTGTTATATGCACTATTACTGATGATGGGCTCAGAAAATATCTAAAAGATAATTGTATCAAGTTAAAAATTCCATATCGAGCAATATTATCACATATTATTAGAGAAATCTCATCCTATCTTGAAATTGAAAAGGATGAAAAACTTGACCTGTATACTGAAATAAATAACGAGTATTTTCAGCGTATTGAGGCAATAAACTATACCATCAATCACGATGATGGACAAAATATTCAAGATATTGATAAAGCCGATATAATTTTGGTTGGAGTTTCACGCACATCAAAATCTCCCACCAGTATGTATTTAGCTTACCGAGGCTATAAAGTTGCAAATGTTCCTTTTGTTAGCGAGATACCCTTTTACGTCGACTTAGCAAAATTAAAAAATAAACTGACTATAGGAGTAACAATAGACGTAAGAAGGCTAATAGAAATACGCAAAAATAGACTGACTTCAATTAATAATGAAGGTAATAATATATATGCTGACCCTAGAAAAGTAGAAAAGGAAATTAAAGAAGCAGAGGAGTTCTTTAAGCAAAATAACTGGCCAATTATTGATGTTACGCAAAGGTCGATCGAAGAAGTATCAGCAACAATTATACAATATTTTAATAAAATTTAATCAATTGACTAACTCGCTGTAAGTGATAATAATGTAAGGTAATTCTATTCTTACTGTAGATATGAAAGTTAAAGGATCGCTAAAATCTCATCGTAACAGAGATAAAAATTGTAAAGTTGTGAAAAGGGGTGGTAAGGTTTATATTATAAATAAGGTAAAGCCAAGATGTAAAGCGCGTCAAGGTTCTTAGCTTTTTGTTTTCCTTTTTATGTCATATGTTTTTCATATGGAAGCATGGTTAGAAAGAAACAAAAACTGTTGCATAGCACTGCCCATTTCTTCTCTTACATTATATTTTGGTATTAACATGATTACAGGCAGACGTGGCTTGTTAACATTAATTAACTTAAAAAAAAGAAATTAATTACGTGCGTCAACAAGTCCATGAATTTTAGTTCCACCCTAAGCCCTCTTGAGCTTGAGAATTTTTTCTATATATAGGCTGAGCATGAATGACATCTGATCATCAATTATGCAAATCTTGTTGTGCATACTTAAGTCATTTTGCCAAAATTCCCTTTTTGCATCACCTTTTAAACCTCTTGTGTATACTTCTGTAATTGTGGTAAATTTTTGATCATTGGCAGCCACTTCTCCACACTGCTTCCATACATATTCTCAACTTCTTCTCGCTTTTACTGTGTATTCCTTTTGTGCTCTTTAAAACGGTACCTTCTATATATATATTTATTGTCATTAGGCTAAGTTACCGCTTTTTTTCCATTTTTATACTTCCTGCCCTTGATTAATTTGACCTGCTAACATTTTGTTTACAGGGCCTGCTATTAACTCTGCACAATTTATTCTTATGGTAAAAACTTCTTCTTCACTCTTATTTTTCCTTAACTTGACGCATATGGTTTGTTAAATACTCCCGTCTGTCAAGGAATTTCTACTCATGAAGGTTATGGCTTGGAAGATTACTGAAATTTTGAAAAATGTAGTCTACTTCTATATTCAAATATATCAAGCAGTAATTCAAAATTAGCTATTGTACCTTTTGCACTATTATATGCAAGGTTGAGCAATTCTCTGTCCTCATATAAATCAGCAAATTTAAACTCCATGCACCCTGATTGTTTTGTGCCTAGAATATCTCCGCTACCCCTCAGCATCATATCCTTTTCAGCAATATAAAATCCATCTTGTGACTCACACATAATCTTTAACTTTGAATACGAACTTTTACTGAGATTGTCATATAACAGTACACAAAAAGACGGTTTATTTCCTCGTCCTACTCTACCTCTTAACTGATGTAATTGCGATAACCCGAACTGCTCTGCATTCTCTATAATCATAATAGTTGCATCTGGTACATCTATGCCAACTTCTATCACAGTGGTTGCAACAAGCAGAGAAAATTCATTTCTCTTGAAGGAAAACATCACTTGATCTTTCTGCTCTTGAGTTAGTTTTCCGTGTATTATTCCGACTCTATCAAAAAATGTCTTTTGTAGTTCCTGAAAGCGCATTTCTGCTGCGGCAATATTGAGTTCTTCGTTTTCTTCTATGTATGGACAAATCCAATATGCTTTTTCGCCTCTATTTATAGCATTTTTCAGTCTTTGAATAATATCTGATACTTTTTTAACGTTCATAATAACGGTTTTTATTGGCAATCTAGATTTTGGTTTTTCCCTTAAAATAGAACATTCAACATCACCATACATAGCTTGCTGCAAGGTTCTTGGAATGGGAGTTGCAGTAACAAAAAGTATATCGGTATTTTCTCCTTTTCCTACCAACCGATTCCTCTGTATCACTCCAAATCGCTGTTGTTCGTCTATGACTGCGAGTCCTAAATTTTTAAATGTAACGTTAGCTTGAAATAATGCATGAGTACCAATTACTATATTTAAAATACCACTTGCAAGTTCGTTCATAATAATCTTTCTTTCCTTGCGCGCAGTTTTACCGGTAAGCAAAGCAACTTTTATATCAGTACAAGATGGAGCTTCTTCGATCCAATTATAATGTTGCTCAGCCAAGATAGTAGTTGGTGCCATTAGAGCTGCTTGCATGTTATTTTCTACCACATTCAGCATCGCAAAGAGTGCAACTACAGTTTTGCCACTCCCAACGTCACCTTGCAGCAGACTTACCATGCGGTATCTGGATTTTTGTCTTTCTGAGATTTCATCTATCGCTCGAATTTGATCATTTGTTAATTGGAACGGTAATTCATTTAAGACCTGCTCTTTGTATTTACTCAATATTATAAATTCTTTTCCCTCTTTTTTTACATGATTTTCCCTTGCAAGCTTTAGTGCCAACTGGTACGCAAATAGCTCATCATAAGCAAGTCTTTCTCTGCAAACTTCTGCTTCTGCGAGTGAGCTCGGTCTGTGCAATCTTATGATGCTTTCTTTCCAATTCAGCCATTTCTTTTGCTTGATTAATGTTTCATCTATCCACTCTGGCAAATCAGGCAAATCTTTTAGATTAGAACTTATTATGTTTCTAATGCTCTTGTTAGTAATACCGCGACATAATTGGTAAACTGGCTCTATGCAGGCTATTTCTTTAAATTGATTGATATCAGATAACATATAATCTGGGTGAGTAATTTGCCAATGTTCGGCAAACTTTTCAAGTTTACCACTGATTACTATATCTGTTCCAACTGGAAATAATTTATACAAATATTTAACTGAGTAATTAAAAAAAACTATAAATAAATACTGACTTTCACTTTCAACGATTATTTTATATGGCCTACCTCTAACAGTGGGGCGCTGGTGCTCATACACTTTTGCCATAAAAGTTGTAAATTCTCCTACTTGAGCATCAGGTAGTGATTTACTTCTATCCACATAACTGAGCGGCCTATAAAACAGCAAGTCCATTACTCTGTCTCCACCGCAAAGTTTAGGCAATATTGCGGAATGAAACTTTGGTATATTCTCAATTTTACTATTTAGAAAAGTCAGCACACTTGACTGCTCATCAACATTCATACTGTGTAAAACCGTTTATTCATAATAGAGCCTTACTAAAATCCTGTCACCCTATTATGACTGTCTATGTTAAGTATATTATTGACATATTAACTATTTTTATGTATTATTATACTATCAGCAATTCATATCAAAGTATTAACAATGAACAACTCTACACAGGAAAAAAATGAAAATCCAGTCGTTACACTAAAAGCTCAGGCAGAAAAGTTTGATTTCAGTAAGTTAAGAGCTCCAAGAGATAATAAAGAAGCAAATTCTGGTGAAGCTATATATAAAGATTTTGACAGAATGGACTTTGTTATTAAAGACAGAAATATAGACAAAATCTTAATTAAAGCGCTGGTAAACAGAAATAAGGAAGGATTTGATAAGATTTGGGAAGAATATTGTGAAGATCCGGAAATCCCTAGTGATAAAAAAACTGATCAATATAAAGAAGAGATTAAAAGATTTTACGATTTAGGCAAAGAACACACGCATCTATTACCGAAAGAAGGAGATAAAAACAAGAGTTATCGTGCATTTGCAAAAGAAGTTTTTAAGGAAATATTTGAATATGCCAACGCTCAGGTTCCAAGTGACTCTATCTTAGAGGAATTGGTTACCAATTGTAATCAGGCAGGGTATGAAGCTGGTGTATTTATAGAATCTCAATTTGCACTTAGCCAACATTCATTGAAAATACTCTCACTTAAAAAAGTTATAAATATCTATTATGTTGACCAAAATAATGTGAGTGTTAGATCTGATATGACATTACCAATACTCTCCCAAGAGAGTGATGTTCAATTAGGTGACAAGGTATGCGATCTATCCAGCTCACTAGAATTTACACTTGAATCTCAAGATGGGAAAGATGATGTGATATATAAAGATGGCAAATTGTCACTTACTGTGCCTAGAAAATTGAGAGATTACAAAATTGATGGCAGAAGTTTATTTGATACCATTAAAGAATATTTCTACAAATTCTGCGAGAAGTTAGGATTCAAGTTTGAAGTAGAAATAGAACACAATTTTGAAGGAGAAGATTCTTTATATGAAGGTGAGGAGTATAACTTTGAGGGAGAACGTCTTGTGTTTCAAGAACAACCTCAAAACTATATAGAAGATCCAGATGTGGATCCTCTTAATAAAAAACGTGAAATTTCACCTTGATAATATGTACTAGACGCAACTTAATCTGACAGAAAAACTAATGTCAATCTCTATGTTTGATGCTACTAATATTTTTCTAAAAAGCAATATGCTTGCTATCAAGAAAAGTCTGCATAGCAATATTTACCTAAATGAGGCCTTGTCTCAATTCCTAAATATAGCTGTGATTTTCTGGTTTATCATAGCCCATATCAGTCAAAATGCGCGATAATAGCACCATCAAAGAAAGATATATTAAAAAGATTAGCGGCAGTAATTGCAGTTTTCTCTGTTTGCCATAGCAACTCTTGAGTAGGTATCAGTAATAATGATAATCTATATATCTGCTATAAAACCTCGAGATCCGTAGAATAGGACTGACTAAGGTTCTCATACATTCCTGTATGCTGAGAACATAAAAGCTCTTTTGATTCTATTCCTAAATCCTCAAGTATTTGCTCCTGTTCAGCTATAAGTTCTAATAGCCCTGTTCCACTTTCACTTACTTCACTTCGTTCAAGACACATAAGTTCTGTTAACTCTGCTATGTCTTCTCTAGAAAGCTGATTTTTTTCAGAAAAAGTTGCTTCACTCATATGGTCCTCTTTTTGATATAAAGAGTATCTTATACAAGAGAATAACTAAAATAATCTAAACTCTTGTGTCATATTTGTAGCTTGGTGTAGTTATATGGTACATTTCAGATAAGAGTACTGATTATCTAATTGTAGGAGAAGACCTAGTCAAAATATAAAAAAGCAGTGGAATTTGGGGTGGTAAATTCAGAAGTGTCTGAATAACTGTGTGAACTAAGTTCGGAGGAGAATAGTATCAAGAAAGGAGAAAATTATATGGTCTTACCTTTATTGATGTATTAATTGAGAAGAGTTCTTAAAAGTTAATGTTTTGTTAGTTGTTTCATACTAAAATAGGCATATATAAATAATTAGGAGAATGTTATGCGGTCTAATTCCAATTCACTTAATAAATACGGATATGTATCTGATGCAAATGGATTGTCTCACCAACAAATGGGAATGTATGATGATTTAGGAAGATATGAAGTTGCTGATGAAGATATGATGTACCAAAAAAACTATGGTATTATTGGTGATAGTTTAAAAAAAGTAACAAATCTGACTGGAGATACAGCAAAGAGTATAGCAGATTACCTTATTAAACCTGTTAGTGATCAGGTTGCAAAGCAAATCGTTGTTCCATTAGGAACGGAGATTATAAGTAAAATTGTCGTACCTATTACAAAGAAAGTTGCAGAACAAAATCAAGACATGATAAAAGAGCTAACAGATAAACTCATGGTTCGCGTGGAAGATTTTGCTCGGTTACAAATAGAAAAATTAAAAGAAGACGTAAAGCAAGAGATAACATCAATACCAGGTAAAGTTTTAGAGAAGATAAAACCTTCTTCATGGCTTCCATGGAAAGCAGAAAGTTTGGATGAAGCTTATTCTGACACTTATGTACCAAATGATATAGATGAATTTGCATGGTAGAGCTTCAAGGTTTAGCAAAATGTTTTTTGGTTTATATTCGCTTGAGGTTAACATCATTGGCCTTAAGCTTTTTTTAATGCTAAATGATCTTACTGTATATCTACAAATTCTTCCTGTGATTTTCAACTCTAGAGGTTATGCTTAAATTATAATATCTACCAAAAAAATAGTCATTTTGCTTGGATATTTGATATAATTTAGATCTATTAAAGCAAAAGCATGAATGAAGTAATAACATTTGGTTGTCGTCTAAATTTCTACGAGAGTGAGTTAATCAAAGAAGCATTAAAAAAAGCAAAGAGAGAAAATGTTGTTGTAGTGCATAGCTGTGCAGTGACAAACGAAGCAGAACGCCAAGTGAAGCAAAAAATACGTAAGATCTATAAAAACGACCCAAGTAAAGAAATTATCGTAGTTGGCTGTGCCGTTCAATTAGATCCTAAATCATATAGTGATATTCCTGGTGTAAGTAAAGTGCTAGGTAATCAAGACAAGCTAAGAGCTGAAAATTATCTACTAAATAATGATGAAATCTTAGTCAGTGATAACCAAGTAGAACCTATTCTCATTAATGGATTTGAAGATAAATCAAGGGCATTTATTGAAATTCAAAATGGTTGTAATCATAGTTGTACATTTTGCTCAATTACTGAGGCAAGAGGAAATAATCGATCTGTGCCAGTAAACAATATTATAGAGCAAATTAAGATTTTTATAGAAAATGGGTATCAAGAAGTGGTGTTTACAGGTGTTGATATTACTGATTTTGGTACAGATTTGTTTGGTAAGCAATCACTCAGTTCAATGATTAGAAGAGTTTTAAAGGATATACCACAGTTAAAGAGACTAAGACTTTCCTCTATTGATGTTGCTGAAGTTGATGATGAACTAATGGATTTAATAGCTAATGAGTCAAGACTTATGCCTCACTTACACTTGAGTCTACAGTCTGGTAATAATTTAATACTAAAGAGAATGAAACGTCGTCACAATAGAGAACAAGTGATAGAATTTTATCATAAAATGAAGAGCTTAAGACCTAATATAGCATTTGGCGCTGATATTATTGCTGGATTTCCAACAGAAACTGATGAAATGTTTCAGGATACAGTTGATTTACTGAAAAAAATAAATGTAGTTTATCTACATGCTTTTCCATATTCAGAGCGGAAAAACACACCTGCTGCACGGATGCCACAAATATCAGAGAATGTACGTAAAGAACGAGTAAAGCATCTAAGAGAAATAAATAAAGAAATGATGAGCAGTTTTTATCAATCTTTGCTCGGCACTGAGCAAAGCGTTTTGGTTGAGCAGAATAATATTGGTAGAACAGAAAATTTTGCATTAATAAAACTTACATCAAGAGTTCAAGCTAAAAGTATTGTGAAAGCTCATGTTAAAGGAATAGAAAATAATTGTTTAATTGGAAATATTATTTCTTAATTTTTGTACATTAAAGGAATATATGATATAGTAGTTATACTATAAGTGATAATTCATTTATGATAATTAGAATATCTATTGCTTTATTTTTCATCTTCGTTCCGTGTGTCTATTTTTTTATTACTTATATCAGTAACAATACACACATTGAGCAAGTGCAGCCCTTAAAATTAGAAACGGACAATAATGAAAGTGTGATACATTCTGAAGAAGTTACTGAAAAAGAAGTGCCAATAAAATGTCAAGAACTTGAAAGTAGTTCACCTTCTGTTTTCCAAGTAGCTAATCAGAAAAATATATGGCCAAGTATTGCAGATCAAGCTGAACCTACAAAGGAAAAATCAAAAAAACTTGATTTCTATGTTAGTGCTAATGGTGGTAAGATATATTCTGATAGCTCAGAAGTATTTGTGGAGGGTATACGTGCAATAGGAAAAAGAATTCTTGCTTTAGCTGAGGGCCGTTATGGTGGTTTTCTTTTAGACCTATTCTTAGGAGATGAAATTAAAAACATAAAAAAATTTAACGGTAAAATTGATTTTCAGTGGCTTAGCAGCATATCTGTAGGTTACTATGCTGGAGAAAATGGCCGAGTTGATTTTGAGACCATGTATTCTAAAGTCAATATTGAAGATAGTAACTCTCCTCCGGTATTTGATAAATCAGCAAGTGTATCTGCATTCTTATTAAATTTTTACTATAACCCTAATGTTCAAAATACTCAATTTGCTCCGTATATTGGTCTTGGTATAGGGTCAACAGTTTTTAGATTAAAAAGGATTGATAAATCATCTAAAAATTTAATGCCACTGAATGTTCCTTGGCTTGTTTATCAAATAAAGCTTGGTGTTGATTACTCAGTAATTCCAGAAGTTAAAACCTTTCTCGGCTATCGTTACTTTAATATTCCAACACCTATTGCAGACGATATATCCACTCATAATATTGAAGTTGGTTTGATGTTTAATTTTTAGTAATAATATCTTTTCAATTCTAATATCCTGATTTCCATTCAGAAATTTGATAAATCTATCCATATCTTTAATCTTATGGCCATATCCTTTGTGATAGCCTGAAGATGGTTTCTGTTTCTTTTTTCCTTTTCTTCCACAAATATATTGGTTTTATGCTCACTAAATTGGTGAGCATGTTACAACGTTTTTGACGACGAAAAGACTGGATAGCTACTTTCATGACAACCATTTAGTTGTCTTTTCTCGTCTATCTTATTTTGTCACTCTGCTGAACAGATACTAAAGTACTAGCTTTTGTGGGTTGATGCACAATTCTATCAGAAGTTTTGTGACTATAATTGCAGAAAACATCGAGCATAAAACTCCTATCGATAAAGTGATAGAAAATCCTCTAATTGCTCCGCTACCAATAATGAACATTATTCCTGAAGCAATTAGTGTAGTGAGGTTTGAATCAAGAATTGTTTTTATTGCGTTTTTAAATCCTTCTTCAATGGCACGAGCTGTTCTTTTTCCTGCTCTTATTTCTTCGCGGATGCGTTCAAATATTAAAACATTTGCATCCACTGACATGCCAACAGTTAGCGCAATTCCAGCAATTCCAGGGAGAGTAAGAGTTGCTTCAAGTAAGGTAAGAATGAGTAGTATAGAGATTACATTAAAAACGAGTGCAACAGACGCTAATAAGCCTAATTTGCCGTAAGTAATGATTATAGATAAACCAACGGCTATGATAGAGATTATTGCTGCAATTTCTCCTGCTTTTATTGACTCTTCTCCAAGGCTTGGACCAATGTTTTTTTCTTCAATTATTTTAAGTGGTGCAGGTAGTGCACCTGATTTTAAAAGTATTGCAAGTTCACTCGCTTGTTTTTCAGTGAAATTACCGCTAATTTCTCCCTCTCCATTTAGAATAGGTTCACGTATTGTTGGTACAGTTAAGACTGTGTTATCTAAAACAATTGCAAAAGGCTTTCCTACATTTTCTTTAGTAATTTTTGCAAATTTTTTACTTGCTATGCTGTCGAATTTGAAATGTACTGTTGGTTTACCTAAATTGCCAAATCTAACTGATGCGTTAACTAATGAATCACCGCCTATTTCAGTTTTGCGGAATATCGGGTAGGAATTACCCAAAGAATCCTTGAGCATAATCGTAGTGTCATGATCGATATCTTGCATTTTAGCTACATTGGTGTTTGCCAAATGGAAGGCCAGCTTGGCTGTTTTGCCAAGCAGAGATTTTATCTGCTGAGTGTCTTCTACTCCAGGAACTTGGACTAATATCTTATTTTGTCCTTGTTTTTGCACACTTACTTCCTTAGTACCAAGCTTATCTAAGCGTCTTTGAACATTAACTATTGACTCTGAAACTACTTCATTGATTAATGAATTCTTATAATGCGGTTTATATGAAATGAAAATTGCAGTATTTTTTCTACTCAATTCTAAATTTGGGTTTATTTTATGTATTAACGTTGAAACTTTTTTGTAATCATCAATATTATTTAAAGTTACAACCACTTGTTTATCGTTTTTTGCGCTAAATTCAATCTTTTGTGTTAACAGACCTTCTTTTATTTCATCGGTTAGCATGCTTAGTTTCTCTTTGAAGTAAAAATCTAAGTCTACATTTAGAAGCAGAGATGATCCACCTTTCAGGTCAAGCCCTAAATTTATTCTCTTTTTTGAGGTAAAGAACTTATTATCAATAAAATTTGGCAGTATTATATATAAGGACAGCAAAAAAATTAGTAACACTGAAAGAGATTTAACTATTATCTTGTTTGGCATAAATTTAAACTATATTAGTGCATTGTAGACCGAATAGTTGCTAATCACAAGCACCTAAAAGATTAGGACCGCCTAAAGCCCTGATCTATAATTGATGGTCTGCGTTTGTTTTTCTAAAATATCATTATAAATCCATGAATGAGGTTCAGAGGTAGCTTTAAGATTCTCTATTTGTTTATTTTTTCTAATGCTATCAATCGGAAGGTAAATGCATAAACCAAGTATTGAGAAAGTAACTATGGTAGCTGGTATGTGAATAGCAAGAAATTCACTATAACTTGGATCTTTCCAACCGAGAGGACTAGATAGAGAAGGATGAGAGGAAAATCTGGGAATTGCTACTACTGCACTTAATGCTGTTAGAATAATAGCGACAGTAGTACATACAAGAGGTAAAATATTCTTTTTATTAAATCTGCCATTAGAATCTTTTAAAATATCAAACATACATACTCCTAGATTACTAAATGTTCGTGATACTAAGGGCTAATTGTAAAATGTTCAATAACTAAATTGGAGATAATAAAAAATGGGCATAGAATATAGACATATAATATGAAGGATATATGCTAGTTAAAATAGGTACGAGAGGAAGCGACCTTGCGCTCATCCAAGCTTTGGAAGCAAAACAAAGATTATTAGAGTCTTTTCCTAATCTATCCGTTGAGATCATTAAAATCAAAACTTCTGGTGATAAGTATGTTAATGTAAATCTTGCTGAAATAGGAGGTAAAGGACTGTTCCTCAGGGAGATTGAGGCTGAATTACTCAAAAATAATATAGATATGGCGGTTCATTCGCTAAAAGATGTACCTGCGTTTTTCTCGAAGGACTTAACAATTCCTTGTGTTTTAGAGAGGCTAAGTCCATGTGATGTATTTATTTCTCATAAATATAAGAGCCTAAAAACTTTGCCACAGCAGGCTACAATTGCAACTTCTTCAATAAGAAGAAAAGTTCAGCTGTTAAATCTCAGGCCAGACTTAAATGTAGTGCCACTGCGTGGAAATGTGACAACTAGACTGCAAAATCAGAATTTTGATGGAATGATTTTAGCTGAAGCAGGGCTGATAAGATTAAAAAAATATCACTTAATTACAGAGGTATTGCCACCAAAAGTCATGTTAAGCGCAGTAGGGCAGGGGACAATTTGCATTCAATGCCGAAAGAATGATATAAAAGTTATCGATCTTTTAGAGAAAATTAATAATAATATGTCTTTTATAAGGGCAAAATCAGAGCGCAGTTTCATGAAGACAGTAAATGGTTCATGCTTTACACCGCTTGCAGCTTTAGCAGAATATGTGAGTGAAAACATGCTACATCTTTGTTGTATGTTAGCGGGCGAGAGAGTTATATACTTTACTGAACGCACTTCGTTTGTAGAAGATGCAGAAAAAATGGGTATGGATGCAGGATTAGAGTTAAAATCAAAATGCTTATAAGCTTACCTAAAGTATGTGGAATCTACCGTTATAATGTTTCAATGTCTAAAATGACTTGGTTAAATGTTGGTGGCCAAGCTGATGTACTATTTAAGCCACGTGACATTGAAGATCTAATGTGCTTGATAAAAGATGCGGAGTTACCAATTAGCGTTATCGGTGCAACATCCAACATAATAATTCGAGATAGTGGCATTCGAGGAATAACGGTGAAATTAGGTAAGGAATTTGCGTATATTAAATGTAAAGATAATAGCTCCATAGTTGCAGGTGGTGCTGCACTGCTTAGTAACCTTGCCTACTTTGCAGGGGAACAGCAAATTAGTGGGCTTGAGTTTCTTGCTGGAATTCCAGGAACAGTTGGCGGTGGAATAGAAATGAATGCAGGTGCATATGGTAGTGATATTGCGAGTGTTGTAAAATTTATAAGGGCAGTGAATCTAGAAGATGGAAATTTATATGAATTCTCCAGCGAAGAAATGGGATATTTTTATCGTGGACATAGTCTAAAAGGCAGGTGGATTTTTATTGAAGCTGAATTTAAAGGAGTAAGTTCAGAGTATGAGCTTATATTGCAAAGATTGAAAGAAGTTATTGATAAAAAAAATAAAAGTCAACCAGTAAGAGGAAAAACTGCTGGTTGTATATTCAAAAATCCAATAGGCTGCAAGGCATGGAAACTGATTGATGAATCTGGCTGCCGAGGATTAGATAATGGTGTAGCTAAAATTTCTAAGAAACATTGTAATTTTCTACTCAATTACAATAATGCAACTGCACTTGACTTAGAAAACCTTGGCAACAGAGTAAAAGATGCAGTAAAAGATAAATTTAACATTGAACTTGAGTGGGAGATAAGGGTTTTGGGTAGGTAACTTCTAACCTTCTCTAATATGACCTATTTCAATTGAGTACACTTCAATTTAAGTCCAAGGTACACTATTTTGCGAGGATAATTTATGCTTCCTTTGAAGAAAAGCATTCTTTTATTTTTTCAATTACCGGCTCTATAATGTAGTGATTTATTTTCTTAATCATAGGTTCTACAATCATATTTCCAACAATAAGGCCTGTAATTGGGGCAATAATTCCTATTGTCGCACCCATCAAAACTGCTGATC
>NZ_JBNRJY010000704.1:0-270 GCF_059414725.1 Wolbachia endosymbiont of Tuta absoluta | reverse complement strand
AGCTTGCCTTATTAGGAGCACCTGTTTTCGAGCAGAGTAGGTAACAGTTCGGTGTTTACCTAAATCAATCACGATCGATCTTGATTGAAAATTTTGCATCTATTCAGTTTAAAAGAGGGGATGCAACGACGTCAATAGGGATTATCTCGGTGTCCCCATCCGATGGTAATTTCTGTCATTATTTTATCACGTCACAAAAAGACGGGTCGTATTCGCGGGCGGCGTTTTTACAAATTTTAAATTCAGCCTCGTTCACTTATTAGACCCACT
>NZ_JBNRJY010000703.1:0-767 GCF_059414725.1 Wolbachia endosymbiont of Tuta absoluta | reverse complement strand
AAAGAATCTAAAACACTTTAAGCTTATGATTTTAAAACGTTAATGCTTCTGCATAAGTACCTCAGTCTAAGTAATTCTCACTCCATTTTACATGGTACAACACAACACGTTATTTCATAAAACAAAATAGATGAAACGCTTGCGATCTTAAAACCGCTATATGCTTCTACAAAGGCCTCAGTCTAATCCTTACTCCATATGACATCGGTACAGTTACCAGCACGTGTGAATGTTCCCATACCCACGCCTACTGGGCTCACTTTGCTACTTTTTTTTCCTTTTTCGTGCAACCTCCAATGGTTTTAATACTTTTAATGCTTTCGACCCGCGACGATTTAGGTACAGTAACGTGGGTAATTGTTTTATCTGTTACTAATTATCGAGTGACATCTTTGTAAGTTACAACTTTTTGTTGATGTATTGTATTGTGTATTGAACGTGTAAAGAAACGTTGGGCCCAGTAGTGAGCCCTGTGGGAGTGAAATCTCGTACGGCTGAGAAATTAGGCTTTTATTGTTTAGAATCTCATGATGTGAAGTAAATCTTAATCGTATTTCACCTACAACGCTTTTAATTGTGGTGTAAGGAGCATCGGATCGATCTATTAAATACACGGTGTATTTATTTTGTTTCGGTCATTAGTAAAAATTCGAGCACTCCTTCACGCGCCTTTTTTACCTTGGGAGTATCCGTGTGAATAACCATACCCTCTGCAACTGGCATTGCACAAGAAGCTACTGGTTTTGGAGGGCCACCCTCAACTTCAA
>NZ_JBNRJY010000702.1:0-10892 GCF_059414725.1 Wolbachia endosymbiont of Tuta absoluta | reverse complement strand
AATGTAAATCGGCATTGTAATAATGTGCTAACGCTTATTTAAAGCGCGTTTTGGCTGAATGTAGAAAAAATAAAAAAGACATGCAGCCGCTATAATTTTATGTAATCTGCCAATATATACCTGAGTTTTTTACTGAATTTTGTTGTTAAATCTGCAGAGATTAAAAACAAGGATAAACACTCTTATTGTCATGATAAGAAGATTGATGAGATTTGTAAAGTAACTTTTTCTGCTCTTATTGAATCCAACACGCTACTATTATGTAAGAGTGCTATAATTATTAATTTATTGACTAATTATGTTTTTTATTTCACTCTACATTAAAAAATTTACTCATGCATAGTAGTAACATAGAAACTAAGAAAAAATACGAAATTGAGGGTTTACCTAAGTTTTTTAAGGATAGATCTAAAGAAATAAGTAAAGCATTTTCTAATGAAGTGCTGGAGATTAGCACCATTCGCTCAAAAAATATTACAAGTGATACGCAAGAGTTTTCATTTAAGCTCAAGCTACTGACAGAGGTAAACCCTAATACAATATTACCTCAAATAAAACATTTGATTGACTTTTTTGAAACCAGCCTTTCTCAGGAGAAAAACTTCACAGCCAATATAAAAGTAGCAAAAGAAAGTGAAGAATTATATAATAACTACCATAAAGCTAATAAAACTGTAGAAGAATTCATAAATAATGCTCCAATTCAAATCCTCATGCAGGGCATAACGATAACGCTACAAACAAACGTTAAAAACATCAACCTCAATAGCTTGCAACAAATCGAGATATTCTTGAATAAGCAGCTAAAACATGTAGAAAAAGCCAAAAGTGAGGAGCAAAGTCAAGATACATTACAAATAGAAGAAACTGAAAATAAAAACGAAAATGTGATTGAAAAAAGAAACACGCAAGATAAACAAATTGTGCAAGGTTCGTTTGGCTACAATATAGCAAGTAACAGAAAGCAAATTACACGTGCACCAGTAATTGTTGCTACAATGCATGAAAATATTTCCTGGTTTAGGTCTCTTTTTCAGCCATTCAATTTTTTTAATACGGCACAATTCTTTTTCCCACAACTGCCCAAATTTTCTATACAGAGTAACAATATGCCACCTGGTGTTATTCCAGCACTTGACCAAGAAGAGAAAGAACCAGTGTCAGCCACTCGGATAACAGAGGGTGGTAGTATAGGAAATCTAGTACCTCAAGAAACAGAGCGGGATATAGGTCAAGCTAGGTCGCACACAGATTATTTTAAAACTAACAGAAAAAAGAAGTCAAAAAAGCAAGCTCAAGAACTATCAGAAGAAGAAAAACAATCTATCGTAAAACAAGCTCAAAATGATGCTAGAGTAGCTATGATAGATAACCAGATTGAGCGTAGAGAAAAAAAACTCGATGAAATATTTATTGAAGTGATGAATGGATATAAAAATCAAGACCCAGAGACATTTCACAATATTTTCAACTTAATATTTAATATTGTTTACTTTCAAGATAAACAATTACATGAAGTATTAGAATCAGATGAGATATCAGAAGTGCTAGAGGTACTCAAAAGGCCACAACCTCCTAATAACTCACTTCTAGGTAAAGAATACTTACAAAAGCAAGTATATAGAAAAACAGTGCAATTGCTCAAATTAGTTTCGGGCATTCCTATACAATCTTCTCCACAGCCTCGAAATATTTCTCATGAAATTTTGCCAAGCAAAGCTGTAGAACATTTACCAAAAACAAATGAAGCTAAAACTCGATTGCCTACTAATATTGGGCTCAAATCACCATTAAAAACTGTATTTTCCTCGAAAGAGACTTATCTTTGTCTATTTTTAGTAGCAGCTTCTATATCAGCACTCTGGCTATGGCACTTGCCGCTGGGAAAAGTGTCAATTTTAAAGGAATTGGTGCCAACAGAAAAAAGGAAAAGTATCGGTCTAACATTAAACATAGGGTTACCGATATTAATTACACTGTGCGTTTTGAACCTGGCTTACTTTCTATATTCTGAATATTCTGTAGAATCTATTGAGCAGATAAGTGAAAAAGATCTTCCTTTGCACATCTAACAAATAAGATCTTTTGTGATATAATTATTTATTTTATTGCATGTTTAAAGGAATTATCCAAGATATTGGCACTATAACTGATATCACTATCCACCCTAACTCTGATCAAATCTTCCATATTGAGACACAAAATTTATCCTCTATAAACAAAGGAGATTCAATATCCTGCTCCGGAGTGTGTTTAACTGTTGTCGACATAATGAGCAATGTATTCACAGTTCAAGTATCTCAAGAAACTATGAAGGTTTCTAACTTAAATATGTGGAAAATAGGAAAAAAAATAAACCTAGAACAAGCAATGAAACTGAGTGACAGAATTGACGGCCACTTGGTTCAGGGTCATGTGGATGACACAACAGAAATTTTAACAATAAATCAAAATTTAGAATCTCATGAAATCAGACTATCATGCCCACAAGAATTAATTAAATTTATTACAAAAAAAGGTTCTGTAACGCTAGATGGAGTTTCCCTTACAGTAAATTCAGTTGTCGATCAAGAATTCACTGTGAATATAATTCCCTATACATGGAAAAACACAACTTTTCAGCATAATAAAACAGGTAATTACCTAAATTTAGAAGTTGATATGATTGCCCGGTACTTAGACCAGCTGATAAAATATCAATACAATTAATTTTACAACTTTGTTATTTACAACTATTATATCTTGAAAATCATATAGATACAAAATATGTTTTTCGATAGCCTAATTATCTTTATTATTGTCTTGTGTGTAATAATATCGATAACTAGAGGTTTTATAAAAGAGCTATGTGCATTAATGTTCTTGCTCTTATCAGTCTTTTTGACAGCTAGTTACTATGATTTTTTTATTATAAATTATAGTAAGTATTTTAACTCTAAAGTTACACAAAACATACTTTCTACAATCTCTGTATTTATTATACTTAATCTTACATTCATGACAATGAATAACTGGCTAATGTACATATTATCACCTATAAGGTTGGGATTAATGGATAGAGTTACTGGAATCTTTGTCGGAGCACTCAGAGGAATATTGCTTTCTTATGTACTATTTTTTGCTGTGCACTTATATTGCCACACAGTATATGATAAAAAAGAGGGAGAGTCTAAAATAGACGCAGAAGACATATTGCCCAATTGGATAATAAATTCACACTCTTATCAGGCTTTATTTGTGACAACAGAAGAAGTAATTAACATGTATGTACCAGAGTCATTGATACTAAAAATAAAAGAGATTGGTGAGGAAATGGTTGATCAAGAAAAACCTCAAAACAATAAAGAAAAGTGAGTGTTGATTTTCTATAGCTAAACTAGCCTAGACAGCTATTATCCACAGCAGTGCGCCATAGGTTACCAATTCCTATTACTAATCAAACAAAACTGCAAACATTGACGAATAAGTAAATCATCAAAAAAATTTAAATGTATAATTTTAGTTCATCAATGTAATACAACAAAACTTTTTTAGTGAATTCAAAATCTTCTAAGGTATTTCCTTCACATCTTGCTGTTATGCAGTTTTGCGTATTTGATACTCTAAGAAGCCACCAACCTTTATCATCAGTTACCTTAATTCCATCAAGCTCTGAAAATACAATGTTTTGCTGCTTTAGTGTCTCCTTTATTGATTCAATTATTTGAAATTTTTTCTCATCCTTCACTACAATTTTCACTTCATGAGTGATATATAACTTTGGTAAATCTTTAATCATCTCAGATAGGCTTTGGTTTTTCTTAAGTAAAATGTCAATGGCTTTAATAGCAGAATATAGTCCATCATCAAAACCTAGCTCAGAAAAGAAAAAATGTCCACTCAGTTCACCGGCAAACTTGGCCCCTTCTTCTACCATCTTTTTCTTAACTAGTGAGTGTCCAGTGGCACAGGTAATTATTTGCCCTCCTAATTTGCTAACGAAATCATGCACTTTCATACTCATTTTTACGTTGGCAATAACCTTGCTTTTTGGGTGTTCCGCCAATACTTCACGTGAAAAAATCATAAACAAGTGATCATTGGAAACAACATTACCTTTATTATCAATCAAGCGTACCCTATCACCATCACCATCAAGTGCAATACCAAGATCACATTTATCTTTCTTGACAATATCTATTAACTGAGCAAGATTTTTCTCTTCTATGGGATCTGGGTCATGCAGTGGAAACGTTCCATCTATAAAGCTATTGGTTACGATGTGTATATGATCTGGTAAAATCTTTTCAATATACCTTACAATTGTTGGGCTATTGCCAAAATCCCAAGCTATTTTTAGTTTTTGTGTAGCGTTATTCTTGAGCGCATTTTTTAATATGTTAACGTACTCACTATATATATTCGTGTTAATTAAGCTTCCAATTTTCGTGCTGTTTTTAATTGTATTGCCTATAATTTCCTTCATTTCTTGATCTGAGTAAACTTTTTTACTACTGAAAAATTTAAAGCCGTTATATTCCCTGGGATTATGAGAAGCAGTGATCATAATCCCAAGATCTGCCTGCATTGTTGCAGCGTAGAGCATAGGTGAAGAACAGAGCCCAACGCGTATAACATTCGCACCGGATAAAATCAAGCCTCTGATTAATTCTTTTTCTATGCTTGGTGAATCTATCCTGCTGTCATAGCCTACACAAACGTTAGCTGCAGTTTGACCGAATTTTCTACCTATTTCATACCCATCACTGATTTGCAGGTCTCTGCCTACCACACCTCTAATATCGTATTTTCTTATAATAGTATTGTCCATACTGCACTTCTTGGAGTGGTTAATATATAACATTCCCGCCAAATACTCAAGTTTATTTAACTATAAGATTAGTTGATTTTTTAAGAAAATATGCTAATATTATAATATAGTTCTCTAAAAATAGAAATTATGCTAAAAGAAAACTTATTTATAGCTGAAAATCAAGGTTTAGATGTAGATGAGCAAAAGAAAAATGATATTTTAAGTTTCATTAAATCTTGCAAAAATTTTCAGGATTTTATCAGAAAACTAGAAGAAGAAAATTTAATCTGGTACTTTATTGGTCCTTTACACAAAGATGAGAACATTAAAGAACAGGTAAGTTCAAAGTGGAAAGAGGAGTTTCAAAAGTTTGAGCAATCAATAAATGCAACACATAAAAAATTCGCAGAATCTCTACCAAGTGAAAATTTCTTAGTATATACAACACAAGATAATGAATTTAAAATTAGATTTGAAAATAAAGAAAAACCAATAGAGATTAGCACCCTTTTAAGAGCCAGTGACGAAGGCAAGGTTTATAACCTATCTTTAGGGAAAGATAGTCAAATAACTGCAACCAAAAAAGGCAGCGAAAGGCACTATGATTTTACTGGTTCAAGCTCATGTGAGATGACCATTAACTGGCAAGCTAAGGATTCTAAAGGCAATAGCATAGATTGTAGCATGACTGTAGAAGTAAATTCTAAGGGCATAAAAAGAGTGATTGATGAACCAAAATTTGGAGAAATAACTGACCCAGAAGAGGTATTAAAATTAGTTGAGCAGAATAAAGAAGTTTTTATCAATGGCAAAACTCTATATCAAACTTTCACTGACATGGTCAAAAGTGTGAACGAGCAGCAAACACCAGCAGATGAAACATTTACAAAAGATTCACCACAGTCAGCTACACCAAGTAGCAGTGGATATTCTTCTCTTAATACACCTTCTTCACGCAGAAGTTCTTTGTCTATTAGTAGTGAGGTTAGTGATGGAGATGAAGTATTTGAAAGTGATACGTTTAATGATGAAGAAGAGCATAAACAAGGAGGGAAAGGATTAGAAGATAGAGTAGCGGAATTAGAGAAAGAAAATACATATCTCAAGAAGGAAAATGCAGAGTTAAAAAGCCATAATACAAAGATAATACAAGAAGTTGATGAGGAACTAAGTAAATTAACTGAGGAAAAGCAAGATTTGGCAAAAGAAGTCACAAGACTTAAAGATGAATTGAAAAGAAAGGAAAAAGAGTTAGCTAAAAAAGATCAAGACATTAAGCAATTAGAACGAAAAGTAACCGTACTAGAACAAAGTCAAAAAGATAAAAATGTTAAAATAACACATTTAATGAGTCAATTGAACGATAAAGAAAGTGAGATTCAGTCAACAAATAGAATAAATGAGGAACTACAGGAAAAATTTAAGCAAAGTGAAGCTAAGTTAAGTACACTAGAAAAAAAGAATACAAATTTTGAAAATGATCTCAAGAAAATATTGGTAGAAGGTTCACAAGATAATCACGAAAAGCAGTTGGTAGAAGAATTGACGGAAGAAAAAGGGAAAAACAATACATTGGCTAAAAAGATGAAACAATTGTCTCAAGAATTCAATGAACTACAAAGAAAAAATGAAGATTTAGAGAGGAAAATTCGACAACTTGAACCCGGAAGATCACTTGCGGATGAGTTCAGTGAAGTAAATGCGAAAGTAGCTACTTCAACTGAAGCTGAATATGAAAGTAGAGGAATCGAGGCAAGTAATCACGAAACTACAGTTCCTAAAACACAAGACCAAGGTACACAAGCTGCGGATAAATCTTCAAGCAAAAGAATTAGTAAATTAGGAAAGGAAAATAAAAGTTTGGCTAGGGACAAACTAATGATATCTGAACAATTAAAGCAAAAAACAAAAGAGATTGGTGAGTTAAAGAAAAATTCAAAGCAATTACAAGAAGAAAATACACAACTAAGACAAAAAGCTACTAAAGATAAAGAAGTTAATGCATCATCTTCAACAGATCAAAAAAAGACTAATACAGTGGAAGTTCAAACTGATGTGCAAATGAATGATTTTCGCGATTTATATGATAAAGAAGGCAAATATGTCAGAACAGAACTATCAGATCCAAACACAGTTCCTGCTAAGACTACGGAAAAATCTACTCCTTCAAAAGGATGAGTTTTGCTTCAACTATAGCTAATCCAAACGAGATATTATATTGCAATAATCACTAATTTTCTGTGCTTTCAAAAAAACACATCAAGCAAAATCATTTGAGAGTAAGTGGACATTGTTAGATGAATTAACCCTAACTTAAGAATCAGATATATACAATATTAGTATGTTTAATTAATAGTGAGGTTAAAAATGTCACCTAGTGAAAAAAACTCTTCAAATTTTGTTGAAACTAAGCAAGATGATCTTAAAATGATTCAAGATTCTTCATTAAATTCAGATATCATTCACGATCCCAAGAAGCTAAAAGACAGAATTATGGATCTGTTAAAAGGAGATACAGAATTCTCCAAGATGAAGCAAGGAGATAAGGCCCTTGTAGTAGGTACAGCAAGTGGATTATTTGCAGCAGTGTTACCATTTTTGGCAGTTGGTGCAACACTTGCTATACCAAGTGCTATAGTTGGTCTTACTCTATTTTTCGCTGCGAAAGTTGCTGTAAAAGCAGTTCAATCTGGATATAAAGGGCTCAAATGGTCAGCAGAAAAAACAGTTGAAGGAGCGAAGCATATTGGCGGAAAAATCAAAGATGGTGCTGTATATGCCAAGAATTCGGTAAAAGAAACTGCAAGTTCTGTAAAACAGGCAACACAAGAGAGAGCTAGCTCTACATTAAGAAAAATGGGGGATAACATTCAAAACCTTGGAAGGAAGATGAGTGATAGTGGTGCAAGCGTGTCTAGTTTAGATGGCATCGCATATTCAATAGGTAATGAAGATCAAACTGTTATTTTGAAAACAAAAGAAAAAACGAGAAGTTTTAATAGTGTAAAGGAAATGTTTGTCAAGGAAGTTTTTGAAGACAAAGGTGTGAATAGCTCTGCTTTAACTAGGAAAATATTTTCTAAGCTGGGGGAAAAAATATTAGAGAAAGCTTATTCTGTTGATGGTCAACACAGTGCCAAAAAGGACCAGTTGATCAACCGATTGAAGCAGCAAATAGATTTTATCAATAAATTAGATGCTAAGAAGTTGCAACATTTGTTAGCTAAAGATAATAGCAGCTTATATGAAATTTTTTCTGAACATCATGATGAGATTAAGGAAGTTATTAAAGAATGCAAGGAAGAGCATACTCGTTTTAATACTTTAGAAAGGCTTAATAAGTCAGCAAAAAGGCATAAAGCAAGTTCTATGAATTCACTGGAAAATAGCTTATCAGGTAGTAGTTCAACGAGTTCTATAAGTACTGTTAGCAGCAAAGCAGAATTATTAAATCCTAATGAGCATAAGGAAGTAAAAGAACCTACTTCATTTTGGAGCAAGTTGTTACCATCACTAAAAGGTGGCAAAAAGCCAGAGGAAGCTACTTATATAAGATATCAAGATTCTGAGTTGGATCAGATACAATCTGCGGAGATAGGAAATAGCCGTTTTTATGTTGCTCCGGAGAAACCGCCAAGAAGCAATTCAACGGGTTCTTTAAGCACTGACAGTACTGCTACAACTTCTAGCTTTGCCAGTTACCGTCGTAATTCTGATAGTGGGTTCAATTCACCAAGTTCTTCTCCGCAACATGGTATGTTCACTGAGAAAAATGGCAAGTTAAAAACCCAAGCTGACTTAAGAAAGACAGGTTCTTTGGACAAATTGGTGGGACCTTCTTCAACAGTAACTGCTGAAGTCGATGTAGAGCATCAAGCTCCAAAAATGAAGATATAGAGAGTAAACAAAACTATCTATCTTCTTAAAAAAGATGTTACTCAGTGAGTAACATCTTTTTTTCATTTTATCAAAAACATTCGCTTATTTAAGATCAGTTTTCTAGCACTGGGCCAATTTATGGAGTTTCTCTTGCCTTTTTTCTAGGTTACGTAAGAAACTTAAAAAATAAAAGTTTTTATTCAATAATTTGTGTATAAGGGATATTATTTTACTGCTAGTGAAATAAACCAGAATGAAGTCTATTTTATTGACAAGGCCTTTATTAGATTCGTTGAGCACAAGAAGCACGCTAAAAAAATATGGATACAAAGTTTTTATAGAGCCAGTATTCACAATAAAGTACTTAAATCCTGATATATCCGCGCACGAATTTGATGTTGTGATATCTACAAGTAAAAACAGTGTAAAGGCTTTCAGTCAAATATGTAAAGAGTATGGCTTTCCAATTATTACGGTTGGTAATTCAACCATGCAGGCTGCAAAAAATTTGGGATTTTCCGATATAATCTCAGCAGACAGCAACGTTGATGGTCTGATATCATTCATAAAATCTCATTATTCAAATGCAATAAAGTTCTTATATATAAGGGGACAAGAAGTATCATGTGACCTAAAAAAAAGATTATCTGAAGAAGGTTTTAACGTAAGAGAAGTTGTACTCTATAAAACAATTACTAAAAGGAGTCTAACTAATAGGTGTAAAAATTTACTATTGGACGGTAAAATTGATAGCGTTGCTTTTTTTTCCTCACAAACTGCAAGGGTATTTTGTTCATTAGTTCTAAAAAGTGGGCTATCTCCTGTGATGAATAATACAATTGCATATACCATGAGTAAAAACATTGCTGATAGTTTAAAGTTAATCAAGTGGAAAAAAATTATAACATCGAGGTTGCCCACAGGGGAGAGTTTAATTGATATAATTAATAAGGATTGTTGATGCTAAAGATTGCAACTTGGAATGTAAACTCCATACGTAAAAGAATTAACCAACTTTGTAGTTTTATAGTTGATAGTCAGATAGATATAGTTTTGCTGCAAGAGATAAAATGTACAGAAGAGCAATTTCCTTATGCAGAGATAGAAAAGTTAGGATATGAATATGCTGTCTATGGACAGGTTGCAAGAAATGGTGTTTGTGTTTTATCTAAATATCCAATACTGGAAAAATTAAAAATTGATGTTGTAGAGAGTCATCAAGAAGCACGTTATATAGAGTGTGTGATAAAACACACCAATAATAAGATAAGGGTAGGAAGTGTATACGTTCCAAACGGTCAAAGCCCAGACTCTCATACTTTTGAGTATAAACTCAAGTTTTTTGATAACCTATATGAAAGGATGGGCACTTTGTTGAAAAATGAAGAGTTAACTATTATAGCTGGCGATTATAATGTTGCACTGGATGAAATTGATGTTTTTGATTCAAATTTATTAAATGGCCAAGTGTGCTTTCATATAAAAGAGCGTGAGAAATTAAGAGCGATCTTGAATCTTGGTTTTAAAGATGCATTTAGAATATCTCACCTCAACTTACAACAATTCACTTGGTGGAATTATAAAGGCAATTCACTCAGAAACAATCAAGGAATGCGAATAGATTATATGCTATTATCGCCACAAGCTGCAGATAAATTGGAAATATGTTACATAGATGATAGGTTGCGTAAACTAGAAAACCCATCTGATCATACTCCCGTTGTATGTGTTATAAAACAATAAAAGACCTATTACACAATTCACCTTTGGCAAATAGGTCTTACTTGACTGCTGTCTTTTCTGTGCTTTTGGCTGGCTGATCTATAGTAATTTTTCCATCAAGCATAGTAAGCTGCTCACCCCCTTTATTTCCCACCTGAGGAGCTTGTTCCGGAGTAGGTTGTTTTTTACTCCCGTCAGCAATTGTTTCAAGAGAGCTTTCAATTGGGGTTTTTAAAATATCATCAATACCCTTGCGAATTTTTTCATTCAATTTTGCTCTCTTTTCTGTATCATCTTTATCTGGTGAGCTAGGGTCATATAAAGTACCTGGCCTATTATTTGAAAAAAGAACTTCAATTCCTCCCTTTACAGCAAATATTGTACCAATAACAGCAGCAACTATCGCAAGTGTAGTAGGACCAAAAATTAATATTGAAGCAATGGAAAAAAGAATAGGAAGAAAAACCTTACGTAAGCACTTTGTTACCATCTCTTGATC